>NZ_AUTP01000217.1:8537-28385 GCF_000498075.1 Pseudoalteromonas sp. TAB23 | reverse complement strand
TAGCCACACCTTGCATGATGGCAGTGCCATCCATGTTAATGGTAGCACCCAGTGGGATAGTAAATGAGGCAACCGAGTTATTAGCACCTAACTTTTTAGTAGCAGTTTCAAGTGTAATAGGCATAGTTGCGCTTGAGCTCGAGGTACTAAATGCAAATAAGCATGTGTGCTTCATTTTTGCTAAGAAAATAAGCGGGTTTAAGCCCGTTAATATTTTTAAAAGCAATGTGTAGTTTACAAAAGCATGTAATAACAGTGCAAGCACTACAACGCCAAAGTACTTCGCTAAGCTCACAATTAAGTTAAGCTCAATTGTTGTAAACAGTTTTGCCATTAAAAAGAACACACCATAAGGGGCAATATTCATTAAAAGCGTAACTAGTTTTAAAATCACAGTGTTTAAATCTTCAAATACGGTAGCAACACGTTTTCCTGCTTTACCACTTAATGCCATTGCTACACCAAATAAAAGCGCAAACACAATAACTTGAAGCATATTGCCTTTGGCCATTGCTTCAAAAGGATTTGTAGGAAACATGTCTATAATTACACGTGCAAGGGTAGGTGCTTCTTTAGCATCGTAGGTTGCATTAGATGGCAAGCTTATACCTTCACCAGGGCTAAATAATAAGGCAAGTGTAATCGCCACTGTTATAGCAATAGCTGTAGTTAATAAATATAAACCAATAGATTTACCACCTAGGCGGCCTAGTTTTTTAGGGTCGCTTAAGCTACAGGTACCACAAACAAGCGATACAAAAACAAGAGGCACAACTAACATTTTCAAGCTGGCAATGAATATTTGACCACCGACATGGAAAATACCATCAACAAAAAAGGCTTTAATTGGCAAAGAGAATAACCCAAGTGGTATTAGATAATCGTCTTCACCAGCTAATATAGCCTGAAATATAAAACCTACTGCAACCCCAAGCGCCATACCAATCATGATGCGAGTGGTTAAACTCATTGAACGGATTTTTGACATATTTCCTGATCTACATTTTATAAATTTGCCATAGACTACCAGCAAGGAAATATTTACTACAGAAAAAGTTAGTATTTATTTAAAAATATTTTGCACAAAAAAGTAATAAAAAACTGTGATTTTAGACTAAGTTATAGGTTAATATTAAGTGTAAATTAATTTTAATTATAATAACAACGCTAGGGAGAGGTTCATGCCTTTAATGCGACTGCTCGGCATTTCATTGCTAAGTTTTTTACTCACAGCCTGTGGTGGCGGTGGGTCACTTGAAAAAGACGGTTCTATAAGTGATGGTGATTCCACTACAGAGGCTGCTACATACTCGGTTTCATTAAATGGGTATTCTCAAACAGACGCAACA
Organism: Pseudoalteromonas sp. TAB23; assembly: GCF_000498075.1. Lineage (NCBI taxonomy): Bacteria > Pseudomonadati > Pseudomonadota > Gammaproteobacteria > Alteromonadales > Pseudoalteromonadaceae > Pseudoalteromonas > Pseudoalteromonas sp. TAB23. The sequence continues at coordinate 27,036 of NZ_AUTP01000217.1, read as the reverse complement.
GAGTCAAATTCTGTTACCGCTACCTCCTCTTTAGATTTACGCGCAATTCTTACTCAAGACGGGGTAATTGTTGCGGGTAAGCGCATTACGTTTACATTAGAAGATGAGATTGGTGAACTGTCTCCATCAAGTGCATTAACCCAGAACGATGGTATTGCAACCGTTGAACTTACAGCCGGTGCTCAAGCCGGTGCTGGAGAAGTAACCGCTACTTATACAGTCGATGGTGAATCTTATACAAGTACTTTTGCTTTTCAATCAAGCGGTGGGCAGGGTGATGATACTGGTGTTAGTGGGTCAACAACTCTAACAGTAAATATTGTCGATGAAAATGGTGCTAAGTATTCGGATACAAATCCGGTTACAACTGACAACTTAGGCACGGTTACAGCGACTTTAAAAAATGATGGAGTTGCACTTAGCGAGCAACTTGTTACATTTACTACAAACTTCACAGGTAAAATAACGCCAGACTTAGGAACTGCAATTACAAACTCAGCGGGTGAGGCAAAAGTGACTCTCTCTAGTGGTAGTTTTAAAGGCGCAGGTCAAGTTGTTGCAACTTATAATCCTACGAACTCAACAGAAGTGAGTAATACAGCTGTATTTTATTCATCAGGTGATTCTGCACCAGTTGATTTGGCACAATTCTCTATATCAGTAAAGCTCTTAACAGGCTGTAACGCAGGCTGGGACGATAATCGTTCTAGTGTAAAACTTGACCCTACACAAGCAGCATCGAGTTGTACGGTAGCTAATACAATCTCTTCATCAGAACTAGGTGAATTATTTGTTGAAGTCATTGATGAGCAAAGTGGTGAAGGTAGTAAAAATTCGCTTGTTAATATTTCAACAAATTTAGGTTCTGTTCTCCCTTCATCTGGGACAGCCCTTACCGATAACTTTGGTATTGCTTTACTAAAATTGCAGCCTGGAAATACTGGTGGCGCAGGTACTGTGACTGTAACGTCTGTAGGTGAAAGTAATTCAACTAATTTTGCTGTAGGTATTGCTGATTTAACCCTAGAGGTTGATAACGGGCTTAATAAAGATACTTCAGGAAATGTTATTCCTTTAAAAGCAGGTGGTAGTACCGTTATTGAAGTAACACTTTTAGATGAAGATGGTAATTTATACTTAACTCCAACAGATGTTGAGTTCAGCTCAACTTGTGTAATTAGTGGCGACTCAGTAATTGATGCATCAGTAAAATCATCAAGTGGTATCGCAACATCAACATACCGAGCTACAGGTTGTAGTATTGATGATGATATTAATATCACGGTTGAGACAGGTGGTAAAAACTTTACTGCTACTACGATTATTCCTGTGGAAACATCAGCGGTACAATCAATACAGTTTGTTGATGTCAGCGAAACATTTATTGCATTACCTCCAGGTGAAGGCGGCGCCCCGACTCAATCGATTGTTAGATTTAAGCTAATAGATGCGGATGGCCTTGCATCCACGCAGCAACGTATTGATTTCAAGTTAACAGATTCAGTGGGTGCAGCTAAACTGTCGCTTAGAACAAGTGATACAAATAATGAAGGCTTTGTTCAAACAACGGTTGAATCTGGCATAGTGCCTGGTCCATTAGTGGTAAAAGCGTGTTTTATTTCTAAAGAAGATGTTAATAATTTACCTGAAGGTGATGACTTAACATGTTGGGTTGATGATGTAGAACTGTGTACATCAGAACCAAACAATGAAATTTGTCCAGACGGAACACTTACTTTAGTACCATTGAGCGAGCAGATAAGTTCTGTATCGGCTCAATTAACACTGGCTTCGGGCGTAACAGACCAAAACAGTTTTGATGCAAGCCCAAATACGTTTAATACTAACTCACTTAATTATAACGGTGTTTTAAATGATATTACGGTATATTTTGGTGACCAATTTAATAATTATAACGGTGACGGTGTAGAAGCAACTATTTTAGCTGAAGCTGGTGTTATTGGCTCATCTAGCAATGAAGTTACTTGTAAAACTGACGATGCTACCTGTGTTGTAACCTGGCGCTCTCAAGGGGACCGTCCATTTTATGATTATAAGTGGGGTAACCGAATTGGCGATATTGATGGGGACGCAACAACTACTGAAGGTATTAATCCAAAAACAGGTATTATAAATTGTGACCCATATTTTGGTATTGCAGCTCCTTGTATAAATGGTATTACACGCGCTAAAAATAATGCTGATGGTGTTGTTATGGGAGGGCGTGTAAGTGTTCTCGCTGTCACTAAAGGACAAGAGAACTTTGTAGATGAGCAAACTACTGATGATGTTAAACGCACCAATGGCTTGTTTGATATTGGTGAATATTATACTAGTTACGATTTACCTGAAGCATTTATAGATCACAATGAAAATGCTGCCTTCGATAAAGCAAACTGTAGTGATGCAGATGCTTCAAATTATGACCCGTCTACGGATGAATGTTCTGAGTTAATTTCACGAGGTGGTCATAATGAAACATGGCGAGACCTAGATAATGACGGTATTTATGACTTTGCAGATGGTAAATATAATGGCTTATTATGTAGCGAAGCCGCTGAAAATGCAGGTGAGTGTTCTCGAGAGCTAATTGAGGTGCGTAAACAAATTGAATTGGTTATGTCTGGAGATAACCCATATGTTCGTTTTTCTGTGCTGAAAACAACGGATATTCTTGATGCGCCGTATCCTGTTTACGTACCAGCAGATTGCTCAAGCTCTATTGTTGCTTCTCTGGAAGGTTCTGATGTGCTAGAACGTTGTGATGCTGAATCTATTAATCTATCTACGGTTAACGTTATTATTGATAACCCAGATTATGATGATACGGATCCAGATGAAACAGATCCTGAAACACTTACTATTGATATAGGTCTAAGTGGTATTACAGTTCGTATTCACTACACAGATGAGTTTGGTAATCCACTACCAGCGGGTACAACTGTATCTATAGCCTCTACAAATGGTGACTTATCTATTATCGAAAATAACGCTATTATTCCAAGTACGAATACGGATAAACCAATGTATTCAGATGTTCGTATTTCTCGTGAAGCGGATGGTAATGATAAATTTGACGGTGTACTTTCAATAACATTTGAGTTTACTACTCAGGCTGGTGGCACTAAAACAGTCTCCAAAGGAATCGAAATTTACGATAGTAAATAAGGCTTTATTTTAAAAATGCCAACCTTTAGGTTGGCATTTTTGTTTCTGTTCTATATATTCCACATCAATTAATCTAAAAACACTAGTTTGTTTAATTTAACGACAAAAATTGTTCGTTTATTCAGTAAATACTGAAAAGTTTGTATTAAAAGCTTGTAACAACTAGTGTTTGTAGATATACCTATAAATATTCGCGCCGCTTATGTCGGCAAAACACATTTTTAATATTTGGTTAGAAATAGGCAACTATGGGCAAATCGCTAGTAATTGTAGAGTCTCCTGCTAAGGCTAAAACAATTAATAAATATTTAGGTAATGACTTCATCGTAAAGTCCAGTATTGGGCATGTACGAGATTTACCTACTTCAGGTTCGAGCAAAGCTAAAGTGCCGGCAACTAAAACGCCAGCAGAAGTTCGTAAAATGGAACCTGAAGAGAAAGCAGCGTATAAAAAGCAACGAGATTATACAAACTTAGTCGCGCGTATGGGTATTGACCCAAACCAAGGCTGGGATCCGCATTACGAAATACTGCCTGGTAAAGAAAAAGTTGTTCAAGAATTACAAAAGCTGGCTGAAAATGCAGACCAAATATATCTCGCAACGGATTTGGATAGAGAAGGGGAAGCAATTGCTTGGCACCTTCAAGAAATCATTGGTGGTGATCCTGCTAAATATAAGCGCGTAGTTTTTAACGAAATTACTAAAAACGCAATACAGCAAGCGTTTGAAACACCTGGCGAGCTTAATACTGATATGGTTTATGCTCAGCAAACACGTCGCTTTTTAGACCGTGTTGTTGGCTTTATGGTATCACCTTTATTGTGGGCCAAAGTGGCCCGTGGACTTTCTGCAGGACGAGTTCAGTCTGTTGCGGTACGTTTATTAGTAGAGCGTGAGCGCGAAATTAAGGCGTTTATCCCTGAAGAATTTTGGGATATCCATGCTGACGTTAAAAATACTGAGTCTGAATTACGTTTAGAAGTAGCCAAACAAGCAGGAAAGCCTTTTAAGCCTGTAAATGAAGCTCAGGCTAGCGCAGCGGTTAAAAGCCTTGAGAATGCAGAATACAAAGTAATTAGCGTTGAAGAAAAACCAAGTAAAAGTCGCCCAAGTGCGCCATTAATTACTTCAACCATGCAGCAAGCGGCAAGTACGCGTTTAGGTTATGGCGTTAAAAAGACCATGATGCTTGCTCAGCGTTTGTATGAAGGTGGTTATATTACGTATATGCGTACCGATTCAACTAATCTTTCAAAAGATGCCGTTGAAATGTGTCGTGAGTATGTAACAAACGAGTTTGGTGCTAAATACTTACCAAAAGATCCAATTAGCTACAGCTCTAAAGGCAATGCACAAGAGGCGCATGAGGCAATACGTCCTTCAAGCGTTACCGTGTTATCTGGTCATGTTGAAGGTGTAGACGCCGATGCTAAAAAGCTGTACGAGCTAATTTGGCGTCAGTTTGTAGCGTGCCAAATGGTACCTGCTGAATACGATTTAACAACACTAACTGTTGCAGCTAACGACTTCCAGCTTAAAGCGAAAGGCCGTGTGCTACGCTTTGATGGTTGGACAAAAGTACAACCTGCGATACGTAAGAAAAACGAAGAAGATCAATCACTACCGGCTGTTAAAGAAGGTGAAGTCCTTACTTTAATCGAACTCGATCCTAAGCAGCATTTTACTAAACCGCCAGCGCGCTTTAGTGAAGCAAGTTTAGTAAAAGAGCTTGAAAAACGCGGTATTGGTCGTCCATCTACTTATGCGTCAATTATATCAACGATTCAAGATCGTGGTTATGTACGTGTAGAAAACCGCCGTTTCTTCGCTGAAAAAATGGGTGAAATAGTTACCGATCGCTTGGTTGAAAATTTCACTGATTTAATGAACTTTGATTTTACAGCTAAAATGGAAGGCCGTTTAGATGATATCGCTGAAGGCGAGCGTGTATGGACTCAAGTTCTAGATAAGTTTTATGCTGATTTTTCAACGCAATTAACTGTCGCTAAAGACGAGCCAGAGAACGGTGGCATGCGTCTTAACGAGATGGTTGAAACCGATATTGAATGTCCTACGTGTAGCCGAAAAATGGGTATACGAACGGCATCAACTGGTGTTTTCTTAGGGTGTACTGGTTACAGCCTTCCGCCAAAAGAGCGTTGCACTACAACAATGAACTTGGTGTCGGGTGATGAAGCAGTTGCAGCTGATGTAGAAGATGTAGAAACTGAAAAGTTAATGCAGATGAAACGTTGTCCTATTTGTGAAACTGCAATGGATTCATACCTAATCGACGAAACCCGTAAATTACATGTGTGTGGTAATAACCCCGCATGTAAAGGGCATATTGTTGAAGAAGGCACCTTTAAAATTAAAGGCTATGACGGACCAATTATCGAATGTGATAAATGTGGCTCTGACATGGAACTTAAATCGGGTCGTTTTGGTAAGTATTTTGGCTGTAATAATGACGAGTGTAAAAACACACGTAAACTACTTAAAAGTGGCGAAGCTGCTCCACCAAAAGAAGATCCTGTTCACATTACTGAGTTAGAGTGTGAAAAGTCAGATGCGTATTTCGTATTACGTGATGGCGCCGCTGGTATATTTTTAGCTGCAAATACTTTTCCTAAGTCTCGTGAAACACGTGCACCTAAGGTAGAAGAGTTAAAACGCTTTAGAGACCGTATCTCGCCTAAGTTTTATTACTTAGCAGATGCACCTGCTAAAGATCCTGATGGTAATCTTGCTGTTGTACGCTACAGCCGTAAAAATAAAGCTCAGTATGTTATGACTGAAGTTGACGGTAAAGCTACTGGCTGGACTGCTCATTATGAAGCAGGTAAATGGACAGAAGAAGCGAAGAAAAAGGCAGCACCTAAAAAGAAAGCTGCTGCAAAAAAGGCACCAGCTAAAGCAAAGCCTAAAGCGAAAGCTAAAAAAGAAGATGAATAAGCACGTTATCGCTTATTCATAACTTCTTATAGGTTTTAAAAAACCATAAAAAAACCGGAACGCACAGCTTGTGTCTATTCCGGTTTTTTTGTGCCTAGTTAAATGTTTTCGCAACGGCTTTATTAGCAGTACATTCAACTAAGCGTATTGGAGATACCAATTTTATTAAAAACATGGTCATTATATTGCACTAAATAACCCACTCACTGCGTTAAAAAACATTCATATAAAACAACTATATGTCATGCTATTTCACTTGCTATTGAGCTATTTTCTTAGCGCTATAATAGATCACTAATTTAATGCAATTGGTATGATTAAATCTTAACAGAAGATACTTTTTTATAGCCTTCAGATTCAAGCTCATCATTTACGCATTTTAATACGTAGGCATTTAGCTCTTCATTGCTTACGTCATCATCTTTAGCCCAGTTAACACACATTTCTGTGTATTCTTTTACCATTTCGGCTGAAGCTGTTGGCGCATCGTCTGCTACCGCGTAAGTCGCAGATACTGCAAATAGTGGAGCTACGATTAATGCTAGCAATGCTTTTTTCATTCGTTTATTCCTAAAAAAATGGTGTGATGACTGATTTACCCAGTTTAAGATTAGGTTTAAACCAGTAGTGCCCAATCCAGAACAACTCTGTTGGTACACTGATTTTTAAACGAAAACGAAATAAAAGATAACGAAATTTTTTTATCGTGAGGATGAGTAATTTACTTGTCAGGATTTCGCAGCATTGTGTTGCAGTGGTTTATAAGCTAAGGTCGCTTTTTTTAATTAAAAGACAAACCAATGTCATCACACACCCCTAATAAAAAACCACGCCAAGCTAATAAAGTAGAGCATGCATTAGAATCTTTTATTTTTAAAGGGCGTTGGCTACTAGCCCCATTTTTTGTGGGTTTACTATTTGCAGTTGTACTGTTGTTAATAAAGTTTTTTAAGCAGCTTTATTTAATGGGTATTGCGACATTTACAGCAACCAATCAAGAGTTACTTGTCGGTATTCTAACTTTAGTTGATACGGCATTATTAGCGGGGTTATTGCTGATCATTACATTTAGTGGTTACGAGAACTTTGTTTCTAAGCTTAATATTGATAATCACGAAGACAGACCATCTTGGATGGGAAAAGTTGGTTTTTCAGGTCTAAAGATGAAATTAATAAGTGCGATAGTCGCTATTTCGGCTGTTGAGTTATTAAAAGTATTTATAAACTCAGGCGCATATCCAAGTGATGAGCTACTTTGGAAAGTGACTATTCATGTCACGTTTGTAATGTCAGGCGTTTTATTTGCTTTAACTGACTACTTAAACAGTAAAACCCAAAGTCATTAGAAAAATTAAACGCATAAAAGAGCCCAAGTAATTTACTTGGGCTTTTTATGTTTAGAGCTTAGCTGTAATATTAAGTGTAATTATTGATGTCATTAACACTTTGCATAAAAGCAAGCGAAAGGCTCAAGTGTTAGTGTGTCTTGGCTTAATTTTGCGCTGTGGTGGCTAAGCTCATTGTATTCTTTAACGATTGATGTTGGCATATCAATACTTGTTTGTTGAGAGCTTAGATTAAACATGCACAGCATTTTTTGCGGTCCAAGCGTTCTATAAAAAGCAAGCACAGGCTCAGGCGTTTCAATAAACTCAATATCACCCTCAAGTAAAACAGTTTGGCTTTTGCGCCACGCCATAAATTCACGGTAGGCGTTTAAAATTGAGTTGCTATCATTAGTTTGCACAGCGACTGATTGCTGTTTGTGTGCATTATCAACGGGTAGCCAAGGTTTTACATCACTAAAACCGGCATGAGATGAATCAACTTGCTCCCAAGGCATTGGCGTTCTACAGCCATCACGCCCTTTAAAGTTAGGCCAAAATGTAATGCCGTATGGGTCTTGTAAGTCTTCAAAGGCGACAGATGCTTCACCTAAACCTAATTCTTCACCTTGGTACATACACACACTGCCACGAAGGGAAGCAAGTAGGGCGGTTAGCATTTTACATTGCTGAGGGTTTATTTCGCCATTTTCGCTCCAGCGACTTGCTACGCGCTCTACATCATGGTTGCTAAATGCCCAACACGGCCAACCCTCAGTCATACGTTGTTCAAGAGTTTGAACCGTAGTTCTAATATATTCACTTGAATAATCATTTGTTAAGAGCTCAAAGCTATATCCCATGTGCAGCTTATCGCCACCTTGGGTGTATTGCGCCATTGTCGCCAATGAATCTTCTGATGAGATTTCGCCAAGCGATACAGTACCTGGGTATTTATTAAGTAATGTGCGAATGTCTTGCATAAACTCAATATTTTCTGGCTGAGTGTTGTTGTAGTAATGATACTGAAATGCGTATGGGTTATCTTCACTAAAACCACGACCCTGGCGCTTATCTTTTGGTTTAGCTGGGTTATCGCGAAGTTGTGCATCGTGATAACAAAAGTTAATAGCATCTAATCTAAAGCCATCAACGCCTTTTTTAAGCCAAAACTCTACGTTATCAAGTACAGCTTGTCTTACGTCAGGATTATGAAAGTTTAAATCGGGTTGTTCGGTTAAAAAGTTATGCAAATAATATTGCCCACGGCGAGGTTCCCACTGCCACGCGCCACCACCAAAAATAGACAGCCAATTATTAGGTGCTGTGCCGTCATCTTTAGCTTCAGCCCAAACATACCAATCTGCTTTATCGTTATTTTGATTTTCGCGGCTATCTGTAAACCATTGGTGTTGATCTGATGTATGGCTTAGTACTTGGTCAATTATAATTTTAATATTGCGATCATGGGCTTGGCTAATAAGTTCATCAAAATCGTTTAAATCACCAAAAAGCGGGTCAATGTCACGGTAGTCACTAATATCGTAGCCAAAGTCTTTCATCGGCGATTTGAAAAAAGGTGAAATCCAAATTGCATCAACGCCTAAGCTTTTAATGTAATCAATACGATTAATAATCCCTTTTAAGTCACCAATACCATCGTTGTTGCTATCTTGAAAGCTACGCGGATAAACTTGATAAATAACCGCACCTTTATACCACTGCTTTTGGGTCATGCTTTTCTCCGTCATTCCACACAGTATTTAGACTATTCTTCATTGTGATTACGATTAATCACGTTATTTTCAAAAAGCATACGTGAAGCCTGTAATTCTGTAAAAAGTCTGCATACGTATGCACTAAAAATAATGCAATAAAATTATTTAAAATAAGCGCTTAGCGCATCTTTAGCGGTGTTCGTTTTGTGTGTTTAATGTTTACCAATTATGTTATTCATTCATTTTTTAGTTAAATTTAACCTAACAGTTTGTACTATAAAGGAAATATACCCTTGGTTTTACTAGAAATGGTCTGACCAATTTAACACTTAGTAAATGTGCAATTATTTAAACGTTATATAACAGCGCTAATTAATTTCATCTTGTTTACATTCAAGTAGGAAGGCTATTAGTTTTCTACAGAATAGATTTAATCTATCATGCCCTTTCAGTGTTTTTTGTTTTGTTTATTTTTAATAAAATCATATGGTTAAAATTATATGCGTGTAATGTATGTTAATGTTAGGCTACATTGAAATTGTTGAATACGTATGCATAAAGTTGTTAATAAAATAAATCTGGCGTTAATATTCATCCTGACAACAAAATTAGCTCGCCTTGTTTAACTATCACTTAAACATTGAACGCGGGTATCACAATATGGGTAACGGGAAAACATTATGTCTATGTTCAAACCAAGTATATTAACTTTAGCATTAACAGCTGCAGGCTTATCAAGCTTTGCTACACAGGCTGCTCAAGAAGATACAATAAAAAAAGATGATGTAGAAGTTATCGAAGTTAAAGGCTTTCGTGGCAGTGTTGTAGAATCAATCAACACAAAACGTTTTTCTACACAGGTTGTAGAATCTATTTCTGCAGAAGATATAGGTAAGCTGCCAGACTCTTCAATTGCTGAATCGATTGCGCGTTTACCCGGTTTAACCGCACAGCGCTTAGACGGCCGAGCAAGTCGTGTCTCTATTCGTGGTTTTGGCGAGAATGAAAGTGGCACAACGTTTAACGGTCGTGAGCAGGTATCGATTGGTGATAACCGTGGTGTAGAGTTTGACCTTTATCCATCAGAAATAATGAGCGGTGTAACCGTTTATAAAACGCCAAATGCAAGTATTGATGCTGAAGGTATTGCCGGTGTTATTAATATGCAAACCGTGCGCCCTTTAAGTAAAGGCGAACGTGTTGTGCAAGTAAATGGGCAGTATGAGCAAACCAGCTTTGGTAAATTAAATCCAGACGGTAATGATGACGGTTACCGAGGCACTATTTCATACATTGACCAGTTTGCTGACGATACAATTGGTGTTGCCTTTGCTTTAAATACAATGAGTTCACCAAATCAAGAAAAACGTTGGAACTCATGGGGCTACCCAGAATTCACTGAAAATGGTAACGATTATTCAATTTTAGGTGGTGCTAAACCTTACGTGCGTTCATCAACGCTTGAGCGTGATTCTGCAATGCTTGTTTTAGAAGCGGCGCCTACTGACAAATTAAACATGACGTTTGATGCGTTATATGTAGATTTTACAGATGAAAAAATTCTACGCGGTATTGAAGTTCCATTTGCATGGGGACAAGGCAGTATTGATGCAAATAGTGTTGTAGTTGATGAAGCATCTGGCTTTATAACAAGTGCAGTAACACAAGGCCAACGTGTAGTAGTTCGAAACGATTATGAAGAACGCGAAGCCGAACTTACAGCTTTTGGTTTTAATACTAAATACGATATTGACGATTCGTGGTCAGTAGAGTTTGATGCAAGTTATTCACAAGTAGACCGTAAAATCTGGAGTGTTGAGAGCTACTCAGGCACTGGCCGTGGCGATGCTCGCGGTGTTGCAGATAACTTGGGTTACACATTTAATGGTGGTAACACTGGGGCTACTTTTTCACATGATTTAGATTATAGCGATTATGGTTTAATACAGTTAGGTGGCCCGCTATCGTGGGGTGCAAGCTCTGCACTTAACGATAAATATGGTTTAACTGGTACTGAGTATGAAAACCAAGCGCAAGATGGTTTTATTAATGCACCGACCATTGAAGATGAGCTATCAACATTAAAAATAGCGGCTTCAAAGGTATTAGAAAACGAGTACATAAGCTCTATTGAATTTGGTATGTCTTACAAAGAACGTGAGAAAACAAAAGATTCAGAAGGTTACTTTATGACGTTATCTAGCTTTTCGCTTGATAACCCAGGCATGCTTAATGTGCCAGAACAGTACCGAAACGGAAGTGTTGATTTAGGCTTTATAGGCATGGGCGATATGATTGCTTATGACGTAAATGGCTTAGTTAACGACGGTTATTACGACTTACTGGCAGAGAGCTTAACAAATACAAGTCATGCGACTAAATCGTGGACTGTAAAAGAAGAAATTACTTCTGCATTTATTCAAGCAAATATTAATGCTGAAGTAAGCGGTCTTGCATTAACGGGTAATGTGGGCGTGCGTTATGTACAAACTGATCAATCATCACAAGGTAATGCATTTAGTACTGTTGATGGTGTGGTTGTTACATCACCTACAAACATAAGTCATGATTACTCGCACGTATTACCTAGCTTAAACCTGTCACTTGCGATTGATGAGCAACAAACGATACGTTTTGGTGTTGCTAAAACAATTTCTCGTGCACGCTTAGACGAAATGAATTCATCAGTTAATGCTTCATATAATCAAACACCTGATGAAAATGGTAACTACTGGTCTGTATCGGGTGGTAACCCAAATTTAGAACCTAAAGAAGCAACCGGCTACGATTTTACTTACGAGAATTACTTTAGCGATGAAGGTTACTTCTCTGCTGCGTTTTTCTATAAAGACTTAACCCAGTGGATTTTTGACGGCACGTACGCAATTGATATGTCAGGCGTAGCTGACCCTTCAACAGGTGAAGTTCCTGCAACATCATCAGGTACAGGCAGCGGTAAAATAAATGGCGGCGGTGGCGATTTATATGGTTACGAGCTTTCACTAGCGTTACCATTTAAAATATTCCACCCATCTCTTGAAGGTTTTGGTTTAATTGCCAGCCATACTGGTATTGAGTCTGATATTGAAGATCAAAACGGTAACGATTACGAGCTACCAGGTCTTTCGGATAAAATTCAAAGCTTAACAGTTTACTACGAAATGCATGGTATGCAATTACGTACCAGTATGCGCAAACGCAGTGCCTTTAAAGGCGATGTATATGGTTTAGGTTTTAACACTGAACAAGTTGATATTTTAGGTGAAACTATTTGGGATGTTCAAGCAGGTTATGACTTCTCTGAGGCCGGTATTGAAAGCCTTGAAGGTTTATCTGTCCAGTTTCAAGTACAAAACTTAACTGAAGAACCGTTTACGTCACTTTCTGGCGATAATGCTCTACAAGTACGTGACTACCAAGATTACGGTCGTACTTACTTGTTAGGCTTTAGTTACAAGCTATAATAAAAGTTGTGTGTAGAAGCCCTTGTGATTTGTTTTACAAGGGCTTTTTTATAGCTAGTTTATCAAACACTGATTAATACCAATTCGCTTAATTAAGTTTATTGAGCGCTGTATTAAAGTGTGGGCAATAATATGAAACCAATAAAACATGTCGTAATTGCAGGCGGTGGTACCGCAGGGTGGATAACAGCAGCACTGCTTAATAAAGTGTTAGGTAAAGTAATTAATATCACACTAATAGAATCATCAGCTATTGGTACGGTAGGAGTGGGTGAAGCAACGATACCGCCCATTATTCAACTTAATAACGCGCTGGGTATAAACGAGCAAGATTTTATTAATGCCACTAATGCTTCAATAAAATTAGGTATAGAGTTCGAAAACTGGAAAACGCCAGGGCATAGCTACATGCATGCGTTTGGCTCGTTAGGTAAAGATTTTCCCTTTTGCGATTTTTATAACTTTTGGTTAAAAGGTCAAATTACGGGCTACGAAGACGACTTATGGGATTTTTCACTCAATTACCAAGCGGCTAAACAGCATAAATTTGCACCCCTCAATACAATTCCTAATACCCAACTACCTGGGCTGAGTTACGCATATCATTTTGATGCGACGCTTTACGCTGAATACTTAAAAAAGTTGGCTATATCGCGCGGTGTTAAACACATAGATGCAAAAATAAGCCATGTTGAACAATGCGATACAGGCAATGTTAAAAGCCTAGCACTGGATAACGACAGTCAAATTAGTGGGGATTTATTTATAGATTGCACCGGGCTGCGTGCACTATTAATTGAACAAACACTAAATACAGGGTTTATTGATTGGTCTCATTACTTACCATGCGATAGTGCAGTAGCCGTACAAACAAAAAGTACTCATGAGCTTAAGCCCTATACGCGATCTATTGCACATAGTGCTGGTTGGCAATGGCAAATACCACTGCAAAATCGTATTGGTAATGGCCTTGTTTATTGCAGTAGATACTTGTCAGATGATGATGCTAAGCAGTTACTGCTAAAAAGCTTACCCGCTGAGCCAATTACAGAGCCCCGTATTATAAAATTCAAAACAGGTCGGCGTTTAAAGCAATGGCATAAAAATGTGGTGTCGGTTGGCCTCTCAAGTGGTTTTTTAGAGCCGCTAGAGTCAACCAGTATTCATTTAATTCAAACTGCGGTTACGCGTTTAATTAAGCTATTTCCACACAACGGTATTAGCGATGCGTTAGTAACGGAGTTTAATAAACAAAGCGTTATTGAATTAGAGCACATACGTGATTTTATTATTTTGCATTATAAACTCACCGAGCGAGAAGACTCCCCGTTTTGGCGTCAATGCATGCAAATGGATATACCAAATTCCCTTACCCATAAACTGAATTTATTTAAACACACAGGCAAAGTAATACGTGAAGATGATGAACTATTCGCCGAAGTTGCTTGGCAGCAAGTCATGATAGGGCAAGGGCTTATCCCTGATGACTATAACAGTATTGTTGATTCACTAAGTGATGATCAACTGAGCGATTTATTCTCTACTTTAAAAACGTTGATCAGCTCAACTGTAACGCAGTTACCAACTCACCAGAATTTTTTAGCCAGCATTAAAAAGGTATAACAATGCGATTTTTAAACACACTTTTACTAGTAAGCGCATGTAGCTTACCAAGCTTTAGTTATGCACTTAATGTAGAGCCTGCCAATTGGTGGGTCGGCATGAATAAAAATAACATTACAGTACTCGTGCATGAGCAAAATATAGCTAACGAAGAATTTAAATTAGATAAGTATAAAGGGGTTGAACTTAATAACGTAACACGTACCGACAACCCTAATTATGCTTTCCTACATTTAAATATTAGCGATAACGCCAAAGCAGGAACGCTCAAGTTTAACAGCACTAATACAGTTCATAGCTTTGAGTTTCCTTTATTTACCCGAGATAAAAATAGCGCGCAACGCCAAGGTTTCACAAGTGCAGATGCTTTATATTTAATTAACCCAGATCGCTTTGTAAATGGCGACTCCACAAATGACACAGTTAAAAGCATGCTAGAAGCTGTAAATCCAGGTTTTAAAGGCGGGCGACATGGAGGGGATATTCGAGGTGTTATTAACGCATTACCGTATTTAAATAATTTAGGTGTAACACAGCTTTGGCTTACTCCAGTGCTTGAAAACAACATGCCAGATTACTCTTATCATGGTTACGCGATTACAGACTTTTACAACGTTGATCCGCGAATGGGATCGAATAACCTATACAAAACGTTATCAATAAAGGCTAAAGAGCAGGGCATTGGGCTTGTTATGGACATGGTGCTTAATCACTTTGGTGCTGAGCACCCGTGGATGAAGGATAAACCAACTCAAGATTGGATTAACTTTAATGGGCAGTTTGAAAATGGCAAAAATGCCACAAGCCATGCGCGCCAAACAATTCAAGATCCACATGCAAGTAACTACGATAAACGCCAGTTTAGCGATGGTTGGTTTGTCGCTAGCATGCCCGATTTAAACCAGCGCCAACCATTATTAAATGAGTATTTAATTCAAAATGCAATTTGGTGGATTGAATACGCAGATTTAAGCGGTATTCGTGTAGATACCTATTCTTATTCAGATAAAGCGTTTTTAAGTGATTGGACCAAGGCTGTTATGGATGAATACCCACACTTTAATATTGTTGGCGAAGAGTGGACTTCAAACCCTACAATAGCGTCGTATTGGCAGCGCGGTAAAGTAAATCAAGATGGGTATGTGTCAAGCTTACCTAGTGTGATGGACTTTTCGTTGCAAGAGGCGGTAATTCAAGCTTTAAATGAAGATGAGAGTTGGAGCACAGGCTGGGTTAAAGTATATCAGTCATTAGCTAACGATTTTTTATACCCAAACACCAATAACATTATGGTGTTTGCTGATAACCACGATATGAGCCGTGTATATACGGAGCTTGGGCAAGACTTAGCTAAAACTAAAATGGCGATGACTTTGTTTTTAACAACGCGCGGCATTGCTCAAATATATTATGGAACCGAAATATTATTGGATAATACGCCGAGTAAAGATCATGGTGATATACGCATTGATTTTCCTGGTGGGTTCAAAAATCAAAACGCTAATGCGTTTACTGGAGTCGGGTTAAGTAAAGATCAGCGCGATATGCACAAGACTATAAGCACGCTACTTAACTTTAGAAAGCAAAGCCCGGCGCTTGCAAAGAGTAAGCTCGTTCATTTCAGTCCGAAAAATGGTGTTTATAGTTATGCTCGCGTTAGTGATACGCAAACAGTATTAGTTTTTATGAATAAAAACAAAGTAACACAAAAGCATAATCTTGATTACATGCAAGAAGTTATACCAAAAAATGCCAATGCGCAGGCATTATTCACACAACACACTTTTAAACTAACTAACAGTATTAACTTAGAGCCAATGACTGCTACGGTATTAGTGATTAATACGCCGTGAATGTTTAAGTGAATACGTATGCAGCAACTGTATGCTTGCTGCAGATATCTTTAGTATAAAGTTATAACGCTACTGACAAAAAGACACACAATGAAAAAATCAGTTTATGTACCCGCATTACTGTGTAGCGCACTTATAACAAGTGCGTGCTCAGACAATAATGAAACCGAACAACAGCAAGCCACTAAACAGGCACAAAATGAGTTAACAAAGCCTGTTGTATACCAAGTATTTACACGCTTATTTGGTAACACACAGACCGCGAATGTGCCCTGGGGTACAAAAGAGCAAAATGGTGTAGGTAAATTTGCCGATTTTAACGATGCTGCACTTAAAGGTATTAAAGAATTGGGTACGACCCATGTTTGGTATACCGGTGTTTTACATCATACGCTAGTGGGCGATTATACCGAGTATGGGATTACGCAAGACGACCCTGATGTAGTTAAAGGCCGTGCAGGCTCACCTTATGCAATAAAAGATTACTACGACGTAAACCCAGATTTAGCTATAAATGTGACTAATAGAATGGGTGAGTTTAGTGATCTGATTGAGCGTACTCATGAGCATGGCATGAAAGTGGTTATAGATATTGTACCTAACCATGTGGCTCGTAATTATAAATCAGTAGCAAAACCCAAGGGAATAAATGACTTTGGTGAACAAGACGATACAACCAAAGCATATGATAAAAACAATAATTTTTACTATGTCCCAGGCCAGTCTTTTCAGGTTCCAACATCACAAAGCTATACAGTTTTAGGGGGTAATACTCACCCTTTAGCTGACGGTTTTTTTGATGAAACGCCAGCGAAATGGACGGGGAATGGTGCGCGTGCACCCAAGCCAGATATTAACGATTGGTACGAAACCGTAAGAGTGAATTATGGCGTTAAGCCTGATGGCAGCTATGACTTTCCTGTATTACCTAAAGAGCTAGAAAACCAAGATTATCGCGCCCATTATGCGTTTTGGCAAAATAAGGAACTGCCTAATAGCTGGTATAAATTTAGAGATATCACTCTTTACTGGCTTGATAAAGGCGTTGATGGTTTTAGGTACGATATGGCCGAAATGGTGCCGGTTGAATTTTGGAGCTTTTTAAATTCATCAATAAAAATGCAAAAGCCCGATGCGTTTTTATTGGCTGAAGTTTACAACCCACAAATGTACAGAGCGTATATTCAGCAAGGAAAAATGGATTACTTGTATGACAAAGTCGGCTTTTACGACACATTAAAAGCCATTATGCAGGGTAAGCAAGCTGCTAATACTATTTTTGCAGCCCAAAGCCAAGTGGCTGATATTGAAGCGCACATGCTGCACTTTTTAGAAAATCACGACGAACAACGCATTGCTAGCCCTGATTTTGCAGGTGATGCACGCTGGGGGAAACCAGCAATGGTAGTTTCTAGCTTAATGAGTCGGGCACCTACTTTATTATATTTTGCCCAAGATGTGGGGGAGGACGGATCTGAAAACGCAGGTTTTGGTACATCTACCCGCACCAGTATTTTTGACTACATTGGTGTACCAGCGCATCAAGCATGGATGAACAACGGCAAATTCGACGGGGCTAACTTATCGAGCGAGCAAGCATCACTTCGTGATTATTATAAAGCAATAATGGCTCTTAATAGTTTGCCCGCTGTTGTAGGTGGAACCATGTCAGAGCTTTCACTTAGCAATAGCGAACGCGTTGTTGGTTTTGTACGCACGCTGGGACAGCAATCTGTTTATGTTTTTAGTAATTTTAGTGAGGAGCCACAAACGGTATTAATTAATTTAACACCAGAGCAAGCAAATACCTTTGAGCGAAATAGACCGCTACACGACTTACTTGAACAAAACACGGTAAAGATCATCACTGACAAAGAAGTTACAAAGCTTATGCTTTCGCTAGATGCATTTAGTAGCGCAGTTTTAACTAATAAGGCTAATCATGAATAATCAAAATAATAATTATGACAGCAACAAACCAAATCTAAGTTTTTGGCAAATATGGAATATGTGCTTTGGCTTTTTAGGTATTCAATTTGGTTTTGCACTACAAAACGGCAATGTGAGCCGTATTTTTCAAACCCTAGGCGCACAAGTTGATGATATTCCTATTTTATGGGTTGCAGCACCGCTAACGGGCTTAATAGTGCAACCAATAATTGGTTATTGGAGTGATAAGACATGGGGGCGTTTTGGTCGTCGTCGTCCATTCTTTTTCATAGGGGCGGTACTTACTACTATCTCACTCTTTATCATGCCGCATTCACCAACCCTTTGGATTGCTGCAGGTATGTTATGGATTATGGATGCCTCAATCAATGTCACTATGGAACCTTTTAGAGCACTTGTAGGCGATAACCTGCCAGAAAAACAACGCGCTACGGGCTATGG
>NZ_AUTP01000217.1:0-8530 GCF_000498075.1 Pseudoalteromonas sp. TAB23 | reverse complement strand
TGGCTTGCAAAGCTTTTTTATTGGTATTGGTGCAGTATTAGCCTCAGCGCTACCATGGATGATGACCAATTGGTTTGATGTTAGTAACACCGCTGCGCCAGGGCAAATCCCTGAATCTGTTAAATATTCATTTTATTGGGGTGGGGTCGTATTGCTAGTCGCAGTTCTTTGGACAGTTATGCGAACCAAAGAATATAGCCCTGAGCAATTAGCTGCTTTTGAAAACCACACTGCCAAACCGACTAACACCGCATTAGTAGATATCAACTTCAATAAAGGTGCCATTATTTTTGTGGTGCTAGGTTTAGCAACCCTTGCATTAGTAATGGGTTTATCGCTTGAAAAAGAGTTATACCTACTTGCTGGTGGCTTACTAGCGTTTGGTATTGTGCAGTGGATAGCAAGCGCATTAAAGGCTGCTAACAAAATACAAGGCGGTTTTTACCAAGTAGTACAAGATGTATTTACCATGCCAGAGGCAATGAAGCAGCTTGCTTGGGTGCAGTTTTTTAGCTGGTTTACGTTGTTTGCTATGTGGATATACACCACAGCCGCAGTAACAAGCTTTCATTACGGCAGNGCAGTGATGCAACAAGTAAAGCCTTTAACGATGGGGCTGATTGGGTCGGTATTTTATTTGCAGCTTACAATGGCTTTGCGGCTATTGCCGCTATGTGTATTCCATTCTTAGTTAAAAAGATGGGCTTAAAAGGCGCACATTGCTTTAACTTATTACTAGGCGCATTGGGCCTTGCGAGCTTTATGTTTATAACAGATCCAAAAATGCTTCTTATCCCAATGATAGGCGTTGGCTTTGCATGGGCTTCTATTTTATCGCTTCCTTATGCAATGTTAAGTAATGCACTACCGAGTAATAAAATGGGTGTGTATATGGGTATTTTTAACTTCTTTATTGTTATACCGCAATTGCTTGCTGCTAGTATTTTAGGGCTTATTTTACGCCACGTATTTTCTAACCAGCCTATTTACGCATTATTAATTGGTGCTGCATCATTCGTTGTTGCTGCGATTGCTGTAATGCGCGTTAAAAATTCAAACTAAGGGTCACACAATGAAAAAATATAACCTTATTACTACCGCTCTTTTAACTTTGGGCTTAACAGCCTGTGGTGCACAAAATACGAATAACGAAAATATTGACGCTACAGTTTCAGCAGCTCCTGGCGCACCAGGTGTTGAACCATTTTGGGCTTACGCGGGTAAAACCGGAATTGGTACTTCTTTTGAGCAATACCAAAACGGCCAATATAATAACAACGCTGCGACAGGTGAAGTATCAAAAGTATGGTTTTCAATTGCCAAAGGTATGATCACCGAAACTATGTTTGGACTCATTCACCAAGCTCAAATTAAAGATATGCAGTTTGTAGTAACCGGTAAAGATTTTACAGTCACTGAAGCTGACGACTTAGACGTTACAATTGATTACTTACATAAAGACGATAAAGGCAGACCACTAACGCTTGCTTACAAAGTAACAAGTACAGATAAGAAAGGGCGTTTTACCCTCGAAAAACACATATTCACCGACCCTGACGGACAAACATTGTTTGTACGCAGTATTTTTAATACATCACTTAAAGGCGTGAAAGCGTATGTTGCTGTTAACCCTTATATAAACAATAACGGCTTAGGTGATTTTGCAAAAACCACTGAGCAAGGCTTAGTTGCCTGGGAAGACGATAACTTTTTAACGTTGCAATCATCTACGCCATTCAAAATGCAAAGTGTAGGCTTTACTGGTGTGAGCGATGGCATCACCTCACTTAAAAAACAACACACACTAAGCAAACAATATTCAAACACTGGCGATAAGGCCGGTAACGTCACTCTGCTGGCAGAGCTTGGTAATATCGATAGTAATACCACATTTGATTTAGCACTAAGCTTTGGTAAAACGCAGCAGCAAAGCCAGCAACAAGGTGCACAGAGCTTATCTAAAGGTTATCAAAATGTGCTTGATGCCTACAACGGTAAAGGTGAAGCGCTAGGCTGGGAAGATTATTTACAAAGCCTTGAGCCATTAAATACAATGGTTAAGCAAACAGCCGATGACGGTAAACTACTTTATACCAGTGCAATGGTACTAAAAGCGCAAGAAGACAAAACCAATGCGGGTGCGCTCATTGCCTCACTTTCTAATCCTTGGGGTGAAACTGTTTCAGCCAAAGAGGGTTCTACAGGTTACAAAGCGGTATGGGTTCGTGATTTTTATCAAGTAGCTATGGCATTTATGGCCTTAGGCGATACAGCCACTGCAAAAACGGCCTTCGAATACCTTGAAAAAGTACAAGTTACTAGCAAAACCCAGGGTAACAATGGTGATACAGGATGGTTTTTACAAAAAACACATGTTGACGGTGGACTTGAATGGGTAGGGGTACAGCTAGATCAAACGGCTATGCCAATTATGCTCGCGTGGAAGTTACATCAAGCAAACGTACTAAGTGATAACGAACTTAAAGATTGGTACGCACGCATGCTAAAACCGGCAGCTGACTTTTTAGTTGATGGCGGAAGAGCTAAAATTTTATGGAACGACATGCAAATCACTCCACCTGCAACACAGCAAGAGCGCTGGGAAGAGCAAAGTGGTTATTCTCCCTCTACAACGGCNCAGCCAGTGACATAGCAATACTGAGTGGTGATACTCAAAATGCAGATCGTTATTTAGCAACGGCTAAAAAGTACAACAGTAATATAGAATCGCAAATGTTTACCACCGAAGGTAATTTAAAAGGTGATAGCACCGATGGCGAGTATTTTATTCGTATAGGTCAAGACACCGACGCTAACTCTAATACTAAAATTAACGCCAACAATGGCCGTGAAGGTTTTAACAAAAAGCAGGTTTTAGATGGTGGTTTTTTAGAATTAGTCCGCTATGGAGTAAGAAGTGCCAACGATTCAAGTATAGTTAAAACCCTACCTGAGTATGACGACGAAACGCTTGAAGATAACTTACAAGTTAAATACAGCTTTAACTTTACCGATGGTAGCGGCACATTTGCAGGCTATCGCCGTTATGGCAACGACGGTTACGGCGAAGATGAAACCACAGGTACTAACTATGCCGAAAGCGGGAGCAACACGCCAGGCCAACGTGGTCGTGTATGGCCATTTTTTACAGGCGAACGCGGACACTATGAAATAGCGGCTGCAAACGCAAATAATACGCTAGATGATGCAAAACAAGCGGACATTAAAAATAGTTACGTAAAAGGTTTAGAGCAGTTTGCCAATAGCGGCATGATGCTACCTGAGCAAGTATGGGATGGCGTGGGTGTAAATAAAGCAGGTTATGCGTTAGGTGAGGGCACAAACTCAGCAACACCTCTAGCTTGGACACACGCAGAATACATTAAGCTTGTACGCTCACTCAGTGATAAACAAGTTTGGGACTATTATCCGGTGGTAGCTGAGTCGCTTAAAGACTAATATAAAATATGCTGTAGTTATTAAAAAAGGCTTCTAAATAAATTTAGAAGCCTTTTTGTTATGTACTCACTTAATATTAAGACAAAAGAATGCTCTTCAAATAAAATGAATGTCACTTTTTAGTTACATTATTTGAGGCCACACTTATTATCAAACCATGATAACAACTCGGTATAAAATTCTTTTTTATGATCGTAGAAAAGCGTATCAGAAAAGTGATCGGCATCTTCAAGCTCAATATATTTAAAGTCTTTTTTGTACTTTTCAAGCTCAGATACGAAGTCTCTACTGTGTTTTACTGGAACACGACTGTCGATATCGCCATGTACAACCAGTATAGGAATATTTACTTTATTTACTTGCTCTACAGGAGAGACACCTGTAATCGTAGGGCGTTGTAAGATACTTAAAAAGCGATTTTCGTTGAGAGTTGCATTGATACGACTTAAATCACTTACACCCGCACCGGCAACAACACATTTATATATGTTGTTTTCACGCATAGATGCAGCAAATGCAGCATAACCGCCATAACTCCAACCAAATAAAGCAAGCTTATCTTTTGTTGCTAAGCCTTTATCTATTAAATATTGTGCCGCGTCGTCTAAATCATCTTGTTTTTTCAAACCCCAGTTATTATCACCGGCTATCCAATGCTCTAAACCGTAACCAGTAGAACCACGATAGTTTGGTTGAATAACGACGTAACCATGATAGGCGAGTAACTGCGCCCAGTCATCAAATACAATAGAGTCACGCACCCAAGGACCGCCGTGAGGAAGTACTATCGCAGGGTAAGGACCTTTAGTCGCAGGAATGGTTACATACGCTTTTATTTTACGTCCATCTCTCGCTTTATAAGAGATATATTTAACGGATCCTAATTTACTTTTATCAATAAACGGAAGTCGGTCACCAATTTTAGTCAGCTTCTGTTTATTAGTAACAATGTAATAGCTGCCTGGGTTATCGTCAGCAGATACTCTCACTACTAATACGTTATCGTTATCAGAACTACTAATGATTTGTACAAATTTATCTTTAAATAAAGAAGCAACAGATTCGTTAAGTGCTTGAAGGTTTGGGTCTGTGAAATAAAACTTAGGCTGCTTGGTTGTATAGCGAAAGCCTTGTAAAGTACCGTCGGTATCAAGTATAACACCGTCTGTATCTACAGATTTAAGACCAAATTGACGTTCAGAATACTGACCTGTTTTAATGTTGTAAATATAAATGCCAGTCGTATTTTCGCCTAAGTTGGCGTTAACATAAACTTCGTTAGGATTACCTTTTGCAAATCCTAATATCTCAAAGTTTTCACGCTTTTTAGGACTAACTTGCTTAATTACTTTCCAATCATCATTGCCTTTATCTCGGGCATAATAATCGATTGCGTTATCAGACTTATTCCAACCTTGGGCTATTCTTATTTCACCATCGTAGTCAGAAACAAACGAGCCTGATACTTTTTCATTTCCGCGCATTACAGTAACGCTTCGTCCAGTGTTAATATTAAATCTCACTACATCTGGAATGTAGTTATTGTTAATATCAACTTCTACGAGTACTTCATCTTTTTTGTCTGGAAGTATATTTATTATATTAAATTGAACATTTCGCTTTTTCTTAAATGGTAATAACCAGTCGCCTTCACCATCTGCATCAGTTATTGCAAACTTATTAACCCAGTATTTGCGACTTCCGTCTTCTAGTATTTGTCTAAACATAACGCCAAGTTTTTCATCGTTTAACCACACGATGGAAGATATCAGCATTTTATCAGCGCCCAACCTTACGGGGTCTGCTTCTAGGTTATTTGGATCTCTTATCTCAATTATATAGTCACCATTTTTGGTAGTCGCTCTTAAAATAGCAAGCTTCTTACCATCAGGTGATGCTACAACACTACGGATAGCCGATGACATTGAGAAAGCATCGATACTGCTCACTTGTGTCGCATCTTCAGTTTCGCTATTAGCGAAAGAAGATAGGCTTAGTAAGGTAAATCCTACTAACATTCTTTTTTTAAGTTTCATTTTTTATTCCCTCAAAAAAAATGGCCTAAAATTTTAGGCCATCTGGATTGAATATATACTCAGCCAATTCTAATTAAAAAGAAGCTGTAAAACTGATGTATGGGCTACGTCCTGAAGTATCATAACCAACACCTAGAGGGATGTTAGTATTTGAGAAAGAACCATTTGGATCTACTTTTGGTGGAGCTTCATTAAATACGTTACGTACACCAAAGTTCACTTTATAAGCATCGTTAGACCAAGTCATACCGATGTTATGTACAAAGTAGTCATCAGTGAAACCAACAGGGCGACATTTAAGTGGAGCACCATTTGCGTCAGTTAAACCACGACAACCTGCAGTACCTTCTTCGAATTCACCTAAATCATCTTCATCTTCACGACCTTTACCGATGAAACGTGTTTCCCAGTAAATCTAAAATCAGAATATTTAAGTTGTAAGCGTGCTGTACCGCGCCATTCTGGTGAATCTGGCTCACCCATATTGTCATCAATAGTACCAAGTACATCAAAAACTTGCTCTGTCATACGCGTAGCTTGAAGGTCTAGTGTAATACCTAAGTTTTCTTCTGCAATTACCGTATCTGTTTCAAAGTAGATATTATAATCAAAACCTTTAGATGAGATTAAACCAATATTGATAAAGCTAGCATCAACTAAATCAATTTGACCATTTTCGTCACGCCCTATACGGCTACAAAAAGCATCATTACCATCTGCAGAATAACACTGACCAATACTGTAGAAAGCACTTGGCTCTGCAATACTATTTGTTACTTCAATATCAAAACGAGTTAATGACATTGTTAAATCAAATGCATCAGTGAACGGTTGTTCAAAGATAAAACCGTATGTTTTAGCTACTGATGTTTCAGCACTAAGCTCAGTTGTACCGCCAGTTTCAATCTCAGCGCTGTAAGTAGCAGTATATGAATCAGTCCCACCTTGACCTAAGCCAAGAGTAGTTGGATCAATACCTGATGCTTGACAAGCGTTTAATACCGCTGTATCGCGTGTTTCTTCAGCTGCATTATATGTAGCTGCTGAACCTGGGTTCAAAGGGTCAATATTACGAGCATCTTCCGGAACAACACATGGATCGGCAACTGTATTAAAACCAGACGTACCGTTTAAGAAACGTTCACGTAAGTTTGGCGCTCTATAAGAAGTACCTTTTGTAGCACGAAGAGTAAACCAATCAACAGGACGGTAGATAGTTTTAAGGCTATAAGTTGATTCAGCATCGTAGAAAGATTCTTCAGAAACACGGCCAGAAGCTGTAAATGTAAGTTCTTCAGCACCTTTTACTCCTTTAAGTAAAGGGAAGTCAACTTCTGTAAATATTTCTTTTAGATTACGAGAGCCATCAGCGCCTTGGTCAGCAAAGTAGCCCCATAGTAAGCCTTGTGATGCTGCTGCATTAGGATTTGATTCAATCTCATCACGACGATATTCAATACCAACGATACCTGCAACAGTTTCGTTATTCCATGGTAGTGCGAAGAAGTCACCACCCATGAATGCATTAAAAACAAACTGGTTTACTTTAGTTTCGATGTCGCGGTCAATAAATAAATAGGCCGCTTCTTCAGGTGAAAGCGTACCGCCACCTTCTTGGTAAATACTGTCTGCAAATAAATTAACAGGAACACATCCATCAGAACCGGTACCACAGGTAACAGTACCATCATCATTAAGAACAGCAGTTTCTAAAGAGTTAATTAAGCGCTCTTCATCAATACCAACACGGTGGTCAGTACCTTTAGATGCGCTGTACGATACAGAAGCGTCATAGTACCAATTGTCTAAACCAATGTTTTCGAACATACCAAGATTACCAGTAACACCGGTAACTAAACGATATTGTGAAACTTCAACCTCAGTTTGATCACGGTCACCACGAATGTTGATGATTGGCTGAACTGCTTCTGGTCCACCAGGGCCCACACCTAACACGCCAAAACAGTCAATACCGTTTGTACCACAAGGGTTATACGGGTTTGACGCCGCTACTTGTTGGAATATTTGTGCACCAGGGCTAAAAATTGGTGATTTACGACTAGCGTATAAACCTTCGTAGTAGAAAGTTGTATCGTTATCATCTTGGAAGTTGTATTCACCATTAAGCATTAATGAAATACGTTCATTTTTACTTCTGTAATCACCGCTTTTGTAGTAATCAGATTGTTGGAAAGCGTATAGAGGGTCTTGGAAATCAACGTCACGGAAACCATCGCCGTTTCCATCAACAAATACACCATCGTTTATACCGTCACCATCGAAATCGCCAGCTACCCATGAAGGTAAAAATCCTTCAAGACTTGATGGTACAGTTGATTCGCTGAAGTTTGGAATACCAGTATTTGTGAAGTTAGGAGTGTAATAAACACTACCAAAGAAAGAAGGTACGCTAATACGATTTGTTAGAGGGAAAATGTCACATGAATCTTCACCACTCGCTACAGGACCATAGCCACTGTTTCTCGTCACGATACTGCCATCTTCAGCTTCCCAAATACGCTCTTCACATCCTTTAACAAAAGGGTTACCAGATAAAGATTGAGATTTTTGTTCTGAATATTCAACGCCTACAGTGATAAAACCATTATCCATGGTTTTGCCCCACATGCCCGAAAGTACAGTTTCTTCACCGCCTTCACCTTTAGGTTGACGATAAGATGCATCAAAAATAAAACCTTCAACATCTTTTTTCAATATTACGTTAGCTACACCAGCTACCGCATCAGAACCATAAACGGTTGATGCGCCATCAAATAAATTCTCTACACGCTCAATCATTACGCCAGGTATTAAATTCAAATCAGGGGATGTTGGTGCACCACCAACGCCAGCAGGAGCCATTCTTCGGCCATTAATAAGTACAAGAGTTCGTTCAGCACCTAAACCACGAAATCCGATAGTTGCAGCGCCGGGACCGTTATCTAGCACCTAAACCACGAAATCCGATAGTTGCAGCGCCGGGACCGTTATCTAGTACAAAACCACCAAATGTATTATCTATTTGAGCACCAGCC
>NZ_AUTP01000216.1:0-36501 GCF_000498075.1 Pseudoalteromonas sp. TAB23 | reverse complement strand
AATTTGTTGACCCAGGCCGCGGCTTGCACCGGTGACGAGTGCTGTTTTTAAAGTTAGATCAAACAAGGTGGCTGTCATTTTAAACTCCTGTATTAAAGTATTTATTACGTAATTACTAATTCAATGTAAATTGAATTAACTAAACTTGTTAACACTCATTCTTCGCTACCGGTGGCAATTTGTCAAATACTATTTGCCACCGGTGGCAAATATGACTAAGATATAAATATCAATCAGCCCATATAACGTTTATAGGTTCTTATTATGCAAGCACTGAATAGAAAAAACTTTAATAAAGACAAATACCCAACAAAAATAATGCAATACGGTGAGGGGAATTTCTTGCGTGCATTTATCGATTGGCAAATTGATAAACTCAATGAAACAAGTGTTCTCAACGCCGGCGTTGCAGTTATTCGTCCTATTGATTATGACGCAATTCCTTTACTTAATGTTCAAGACGGTTTGTATACCACTATTATTCGTGGCTTAAACGAGCAAGGTGAAACCGTCGCCGATCATCGTATTATTAGTTCAATCAATGAAGAAATTCCTGTCTATAAAGATTTTCCGCGTTATATGGCATTAGCTGAGAATCCGGATCTGAAAATTATTTTTTCAAATACCACTGAAGCTGGTATTGAATATATTGATACTGATAAACTCGACGACGCTCCCGCTAAGGCATTCCCAGCTAAATTAACGCAGTGGTTGTTCCATCGCTTTAATCACTTTAACGGCTCAGCTGACAGCGGTATGGTGATCATCCCTTGTGAGTTAATTGACTACAATGGCGAGAAACTCAAAGAAATCGTGTTTCAATACTGCCAACTTTGGCAACTACCTGAGGCGTTTTCAAGCTGGTTGAATGAAGCTAACCACTTTTGCTCAAGCTTAGTTGACCGTATTGTCACCGGCTTCCCCCGTGATGAGCATCAACAACTACAAGAATCGTTAGGTTATTTAGATAACTTTATGGTGACCGCTGAGTACTTTCACTTGTTTGTTATTCAAGGACCGCAGCATCTAGCACAATTATTATGCTTGCAAGACAGTGATCTAAATATAAAAATTGTTGATGATATTTCACCTTACAAACAACAAAAAGTCGGTATTTTAAATGGTGCTCATACGGCTTTAGTGCCACTAGCTTACATGGCGAACATTGATTCTGTTGGCGATGCGCTCGCCGAGCCTTTGTTTGAAAAATACTTAACACAATTAATCTTTGCTGAAATTATTCCCACTCTTGATTTACCTGAAGATGAATTAAAGCGCTTTGCCAATGATGTACTGAATCGCTTTAGAAACCCGTATATTTGCCATTTATTACTGTCTATTTCGCTCAACAGTATGACTAAATTTAAGACACGTATTTTGCCGCAGTTGCACACCTATATGAAAACAAATAACGCAGTACCGAATATGATGGCACTGGCGATTGCAGGGCAAATTTTGATGTATAAAGGTCTACGTAATAAGCAGCAAATTGAATTGAGCGATGCACCACAATGGTTAGAACTATTTAATACCCTGTGGCATGACTTTGATAACAATACCCTGTCCTTAAACGCGCTTGTTGAACAAGTACTAGGGGCACAGTGGCACTGGGAAAGCGATTTAAATACGCTGCCAGAATTAACCAATACAGTCACAACTCACTTACGTAATATGCTCATCGAGGGTGTAGTAAGTACACTAACCAAACAGTTAGACCAATAATATGAAACCATTAATTAAACTACACCCAACTGATGATGTTGCCATTGCAATGCGTAATATCACCGCTGGTGAAATATTGCCCGTTGATGGCGAAGAGATCTTAGTCAATGAGAACATTGATAAAGGCCATAAAGTGGCGCTGCGTGATATTAATAAACAAGAGAATGTTATTAAATACGGTGCCCCCATTGGCTTTGCCCTAGAGAGTATTCAAAAAGGCGGTTGGGTGCATACCCATTGCGTTAAAACCACCCTCAATGATGAACTGGATTATCAGTATATTCCCGAGTTTATTGAACAAAGTGAAGCGACCCCTTCGCCTGAAGTAAATATTTATCGTAGACAAAACGGTGAAATTGGCATTCGTAATGAAATCTGGCTGATCCCTACGGTAGGCTGTGTCAATGGCATGATCAACCAAATGATCAAAGAGTTTAAACTGCGTCATCCACAATTAGAAATTGATGGCATTTATGCGTTTCCTCACCAGTTTGGGTGCTCTCAGCTCGGTGATGATTTAGACACTACACGGATACTGCTACAAAACATGGCACTGCATCCAAATGCTGGTGGCGCTTTAGTCGTTGGCTTAGGCTGTGAAAATAATCAATTACCGGCATTTCGTGATGGCTTAGGGGATTACGATGAAGGCCGCATTAAGTTTTTGATCACCCAACAAGCCGATGACGAAATTGAAGAAGGCGTTGCGCTACTTGAACAAATTTATGCCCAAGTAAAACAAGATAAACGTCAACCGGGTACTTTATCTGAAGTAAAGTTTGGCCTTGAATGTGGTGGCAGCGATGGTTTGTCTGGTATTACGGCGAATCCGATGCTGGGTTATTTTTCGGATTATTTAATTGCTCAAGGTGGTACAACGGTATTAACCGAAGTACCTGAAATGTTTGGCGCTGAAACTTTATTAATGTCGCGCTGTAAAGACGAAGAAACCTTTAACAAGCTCGTTAGCATGGTTAATAACTTTAAAGGTTATTACAAAGCTCATAATCAACCGATTTATGAAAATCCGTCGCCAGGTAATAAAAAAGGCGGGATCACTACCTTAGAAGATAAATCATTAGGGTGTACGCAAAAAGCCGGCACCAGCAAAGTACAAGCGGTTTTGCACTATGGTGAACGCCTGCAAATACCTGGATTAAATCTATTGGATGCACCAGGTAACGACCCTATTGCCACCAGCGCACTTGGTGCTGCAGGTTGTCATATGGTGTTATTTACCACTGGCCGCGGTACGCCTTATGGTGGATTTGTGCCAACGTTAAAAATTGCTACTAATTCAGAACTTGCCAATAAGAAAAAACGCTGGATAGATTTTGACGCTGGCGTTTTAATTAACGATGTCTCAATGGAGCAAGTCCACGGGGAGTTTGTTGAACTGCTAGTCAACATCGTAAACGGCCAACCAACTTGCAATGAAATAAACGACATTCGTGAAGTCGCTATTTGGAAAAAAGGAGTGACATTATAAATGACACCTAAGTCCATCGCAATTATTGGCGAATGTATGGTTGAGCTTAGCGGCCAACCATTTACTGCTATGCAACAAAATTATGGCGGCGACAGTATGAATACCGCCATTTACTTAAAAAAACTCGCTGGCAATGAAGTAAACGTCAATTACGTCAGTGCCATGGGCACTGACCCACTAAGTCGTGCACTGATTAAAAAATGGCAAGCTCACCATATTAATACTGACAATGTGCTGCTCAGTCATAACAAACAACCGGGTTTGTATATGATTCAAAACGATATGTCAGGGGAGCGTACTTTTCAGTATTGGCGTAGCGACTCAGCCGCTAAATATTTATTACAACATACTGATTTTAAAAAAGTACTAACCAGCCTTGCCGAAGTTGATGCTATTTATTTATCGGGGATCTCGCTGGCAATCTTAGCAGAGCAAGATTGCCATACTTTACTCAGCCATTTAGCGTTACTAAAACAGCAAGGGATAAAAATTATTTATGATAGCAACTATCGCCCTGCATTATGGTCAAGCAAAATGCACTGCCACCTTGCCAATAATAAAGCATACGCACTAGCCGATTTAGCATTAGTGACCTTTGACGATGAAGCACAATTATGGGGAGATAGTAATGTTGCGAAATGTACCGAACGTTTGCACCAACAAGGGGCTCACGAGGTCGTTGTAAAACTCGGCGCGGATGGCTGCCAATACAGTATAAAACACCCTGATAATTCAATTTCAGTCGAGCTGTTTAATACTGTCGCTGTAGAAAAAGTGATCGACACTACCGCCGCAGGTGACTCATTTAATGCCGGCTTTTTATCTCAGTGGTTAACAGAGCAGCCTATAAAGCAGTGCGCGCAAGCAGGTAATTTACTGGCCACCCAAGTGATCCAAAAGCGTGGAGCAATTGTCGAGATTAACATTGCGACAATCAAAAACTACTAATGCAGTTAGCGCTTTATTTAGCCCGCTAGAAGTTAAATGCTTAAATCGATTAGTTAAGACTCTTTAACGTCTCGACACCGAACCTGAGTGCATACCTAAGTTTACTTATTCTAAAGTAAGTGCTGTGAGACGCTTATTTTGTTTAAGTAAACTTCCTCTCATGGGTATGCACTCTAATTTATCATTACTACAACATTCACTTATGGCTAAGGGGCTGGTTTGCCATCGGCATCGATGCCACGCTTCCAATACGCTGAACACACTATTTTTGCACTGGGGACCGCAAACTGCTCTTTCGCAAGGTTTTGAATTGTGCGCACAAGTGAGCCTTCAAGCCCCATAAAAATTAATGGTGTGCCCGTGTACTTATTTAAACAGTGCGCGACCTGCTCTACTAACTCTATTTGTGGCTCAGTCGTAACTAACCACTTAATACGATGTTTAGTATTCACCTCTATTGTATCTAATTTGATGATATCTTGGGAGTCTGTAACGTGTATGACCACATCAACATCAGCTGTTGCAGGTAGTTGTTGTAAATAGCCGTTAATAGCATTAACTGAGGTTAAATCAGCAATCATCAAATACTGCGACTGACTAAAATCACCCAACTTTTTAGGGCCAGGGCCTGCAATTGCGAGTTTATCACCAGGTTTTGCTTGTTTAGCCCAATCAGTTGCGATACCACGATGCTGATTGACGACAAAATCAAGCGTAATTGTATGGTTAATAGTATCAATCGCTCTGATTGTATATGAGCGCTTAGGTGCAGGTTCAGCTGCTTTGAGGTCAATTTCAACCTCATCTTGTCCAGCATGTGGTAATAGTACTTTTACGTACGCACCTTGTTGATCCGCAGGAAAATCATGAAACTCATCTGAGCCAACAACCAAACGCTTTAAATGCGGAGCTATCGCTGTTGTGCTTATTACGGTTGCACGACGTACTTTTCTACTCATTTTGATCTCCTCAGAAGGTTTATTTACATGTTTAATTGCACAACGTCCCATTGGTTGATAAAATCAACTATAACAAATTAATTGACTTTGTCAACTACATTGAGAGTTTTATGAATACACCTTTATCAAATACGCTGTTTGAATTGATGCAAAATTACCGCGTCACAATTCGTGAAGCAATTAACGCAGGCGAACTTGGTATTAATGCTATGCACGTACGCTGCATACATATTATTGCGAACGTAAATAACTGTACGGCTAACGATATTGTTACTAAAACGCAGCGCGACAAAGCGCAAATAGCACGTTTAATTAAAGATCTTATTGGCTTAAATTTAATAAATAAACAGGCAAGTGAGCACGATAAGCGCTGCTTTATTTTGTCGCTCACAGAGCAAGGCAAAGTTCTTTTTGATAAGTTATTAGCCTCAGAGCAGAAAATAAATAATCAAATGTGTAAAAACTTAAACCCTCAGCAAATCAAAGACTTTTTAGATATCGCACAGCAAATGATCAAAAATATGGATTGATCGGTTATACATTTCTTGGCATAATTTACACAAAACGCATATACTGTACACTTATACAGTATATGCGTTTTAGGTTGTGTTATGTTTGTCATTCCCATTTATATAGAAGCAGGCGTGTGTGGTTTTGAATCACCCGCAGCGCAGTACACCGAGCTAGGTGTAACCCTTGACGAGCTTTTAATAAAGCACCCAAATGCTACCTTTATTGGCCTAGCATCGGGTAACTCTATGCAAGAAGTCGGAATTTTTGAAGGGGACTTATTAGTTATCGACCGTGCAGAGCCTGCAGAAAATGGTGACGTTATTGTTGCTAACTTAAATGGTCTTTTTGTATGCAAGCTGCTTGATAAAACCAATGCGCGGCTGCTTTCAGCGTCTTCTTTACATAAGCCTGTACAACTCACCTCTGCAGACGAATTTCAGCTCGAAGGCGTAGTAACGCTATCAATAAGAATGCACAGGCAAAGCCCAGAGTTACTAAAATGTATGCCTTAGTTGATGCTGTGTCGTTTTATGCCAGTGCCGAAAAAGTATTCGACCCTGCTATTCGATCCAAACCCGTGGTTGTACTTACCAATAACGATGGCTGTGTATGCGCTATTTGCCCTATTGCTCGGCGCTTAAATATTCCTAAATTTGGCCCGTACTTTAAAGTTAAGCATTTACTTGAGCAAAACAACGTTGTTATTCGCTCTAGTAATTACGAGCTTTATGCTGATTTAAGCGACAAAATGATGAATATTATTGGCCGCTTTTGCGATACACAGCACATATACAGTATTGATGAATCGTTTTTGCACTTTGATGGCTACACATCATTAATTAAAGACTGGCATGAATACGGTCATACAATAAGGCGCACAGTATGGCGCGAAACAAAGCTTCCTGTAGGTGTTGGTTTTGGCCCGACCCCTACTTTAGCAAAAGCCGCTAACCATGCCGCTAAAAAGCTCAGTGGTTTTAATGGTGTTGCAGTAATAAATAGCGAACAAACTCGCCAAGCTATTTTACAAAGAATGAGCTGCGAAGATGTGTGGGGAATAGGCCGGCGGCTAGCTAAAAAACTTAAAATAATGAATATACACACCGCCTGGGATCTTGCTCAGCAAAACCCTAGAGCAATGCGCCGTGCATTTAGTGTGGTTGTTGAACGCACAGTAAGCGAGCTTAACGGAATAACATGTTTAAACTGGGATGATGTACGACAAGACAAGCGGGAGATTTATTCGACCCGTAGTTTTGGAGAGCGCATATGTGAGCCAACAGCACTTAAAACAGCGCTAATTAACCATGTAACCACAGTGGCTAATAAATTAAGAGCGCAACACTCGCTCACTCACCAGCTTTATATTTTTGCAGCCAGTGGCGCGCACGAAAATAAATATTATAAAAAGTCTTTTGTGTATAAGTTCCCCTCACCCACTAACGACACCTGCGTGATGGCTAATGCTGTATCTGAGGTATTTAATAAGATTTACCAACCCGGTATACGGTTTTATAAATGTGGTGTAGGCGCGGTAGAGCTAATATCAGAACAGTTTCAGCAAAATGACTTATTTAATAAAAGCCCTGATAATCCAAAACTTATGCAATGCTTAGACACAATTAACAATCGATACGGAAAAGGAATGCTAAGCCTTGCAAGTAGTAAATTAAATGACCGGTGGCACATGAACCGTGATTTTTTGTCGCCGCAGTACACTACGCGTTGGCGCGATATCCCTAAAATATACTGCGAATGATTTGCTACTTACTACTTACTAGATGCTTTATTTACTCTCATCTGCTTTTTTAAATGTGCACTCTACATTGGGTTCGCTCAATGTGTATTTGAGTGTGTTATCAGCTAAAAATTTGATACTTTGACTGATTGTTTTTTCGTTTGCAGGGCTTTCACAACGGCTCATTCTTAAGCCGTTTTCAAGGCCATCACTTTTATATTTAAGCGTGCTGGTTATAAAGCAAAAGTTTGGTTTTTTAATGGTTCGGGTACCATTGTGGAGCGATCCAAATACAATTTGCTCACCAAGTTTAAAACCCGCACTTAAATCACTTTCATCTGTCAAACTCAAATCGCTATTAACGCATAACCCTGAGTTGCTCGACACAACTTCGTAGGCTCCCAATTTTGACTTTAAAAGCGGTATAAATCGTGTTTTATTACTCGGCTCAGAAAAAGCATTTGCACTTGTAAAAGCGACAGTTAATAAAGCGAGTGTTAAATATTTCATTTCGTGGGTGTATCCTCGTGAGTCAGCGTGTTAAATAATAGCAAAATGCCTAATCACTTAGCTTTTATAACTTTTAACAACTATAACAGAGATTTACTATAAAAGGAGAGAAGTCGTATTCAGGAACCGAGACGCGAGCAGCTAAGGGAGCTTTGCTCGACTATTACTAATTCTTACATGTGTGTAAGCCAGTAAGATAAAGCAAGAGCAATTACCGAGCCCATTAAGTCACAAACCTCGTGCCGCAAATAAATCCCTTAGATTGAACACATTTAAATCCACAAAGATTCATCCTAGATACTGCATTACAAACCATTTTGCTGTTAAGTACTTTAGTTAATACGTACTTAAACAACAAAACGATTTATCTCAATGCGCTTACTTGAAGGGAAATTGAACTCATAAAATTGTTTGAATAGCGCTCAAATTACTGTTTATTTTATTGCCAGTACTTTGCAAATAATAAAGGGTAGCTTTGCTTTAAAAACTTAGGTTTGTCTTTAAAACGTTTACCTTTGGGTTCATCGCTGCCTGATGGAATAAACGGTAATTCGTCTTCGCTGCGTTCTTCAAATAATAAACCGGCTATTAAATCATACTCATCAATATACGGGTAAGGCTGCTCATTTAAGTAATAAACAGGTGTACACTGCGCTAACGAATCAGCATTTTCTAAAGCGTTTTCGAAAACTGTTTTACCACGCGAAATTAACCAACATCTAAACTCGCTAAAACCGTAATCGTCGTTACATCCAGCCATCACAAAGGCGGCACCAAACAAATCCCAGGTAAAACATTTACGCATATGTATGCCAAAGTGTTTATCAAAATCAATAAGGTGCTGATCGCTTAAATCAGTCAGTTTAGTTTTTAGGTTATCGCTCACACTTTGCGGATCGAGCCCTAAATCAGGCGTTGTTACTAAATCCCAAAAAGCCTGCTCTGTTAATGTTGCCATTATAAAATCTCTTTTACTCGGCCAACTTGACCATCTTCTAAACGTACTTTAATGCCGTGTGGGTGATTTGGTGATTTTGTTAAAAGGCGCTCAACCACACCTTCTGTTAATGTGCCGCTGCGTTGATCTTCTTTTAATACAATATTTACTGTGGTACCTGGTGAAATTTGCGAACGTGAAGGAACAGCCATAATTTAAACCCTAAAAATAATTTATCTAATTATAACGTCCATGTGATGTCATACCAACTAAACCGCTGTTAATTGGCTAAAAATGAGATGTGTGCTGGTTTTGCGTTCAACTTAATAGCTGCTAGCTGGCTAAGTATAATCTGCGTTAACTCATCAAGTTGCGGTTTTGCATCTTCACGGGCTACCTCATCAATAAAGTAACATTGTACTTTTAACGTGTTTACTTCGTTATTTAAATCAACTGTATGCGTTAGATAATCAAAATCAATTACCATTTCTTTTATTGCTTCGCATGCATTAGTAAGCGCTAAGCGAATTTGCTTATCGCGCTGTTTTTGAGTTTTAGTCATAAATATAAAGGTTACTTATTTAGTCTGGGCTTGTTGCTGTTTTTTAAACTCTTCGTAGTTAGAGTCTTGTTTATCTAGGCATTCGTAATATTCTTTGTCAGCTTTATAGTTACACTCATCAAGGCGCGCCGATTGTAATTCATGAAAACGTGCATCAGAGCTGCAACCAGCCAAAACACATGATCCAATAATAAGTAATGCGCTGCTTTTTAGTTTATTGATAAACATTAAATTTCCTTACACTTTCTATATCGAAAAAGCGTTAAATTATTACGATACTATTGTATATTAGCGCCATAAAATCTTAATATCCAAAGGATCTATTACTATGATGTCGCAGTTACAAAAGTTGTTTCAGCGTATAGACAAAAGCAAGATATTTCAATCATTTGTTATAGCTGTAATTATTGTTTCTGCCCTTACAGTAGGTGCACACACTTACTCACTACATCCTACCGTAGAGCTTGCTCTAAATTGGATGGATGTTGGCATTACTGCATTCTTTTTAATTGAACTAATAATCCGCTTTGTTGCAAGCAAAGGCATTAAAGACTTCTTTTCTAAGGGATGGAATATATTTGACACTATCATAGTATTGGGCAGTTTATACCCTGCTGCTGGCTCTACAATGTTAATTGCTAGGCTGTTGCGCATATTTAGAGTGTTACGATTGGTTTCGATGATCCCAGAGCTGCGCTTATTGGTTAACTCATTGCTTAAAGCAATTCCGCAAATGGGTTATATAGCCCTATTAATGTTTGTTATTTTTTATATATACGCTGCAATGGGTAGCATGATGTTTGCTGAAATCAACCCTGTTCTTTGGCAAGACGTCTCAATATCAATGCTTACCTTGTTTAGAATAGCAACGTTTGAAGATTGGACCGACATAATGTACGAAACAATGGCGGTGTACGAATTAAGCTGGATTTATTACCTTACGTTTATATTCTTAACTGCATTTGTATTTTTAAACATGATGGTAGGTGCGATTTTAGAAGTAATGAGTGAGGAGCACCGAAATGCCCGAGAAGAGCTTGCGGATAACGATTCTCTACCTGCAACACAAGGTCAGGTAAATGAGCTACAAGTTCAAATTGCAGAGCTTAAAGCGCTATTAAGTAAAGACAAATAGAAACCTCTAAACTAAGTAACACCAACATCAATGATGTTGGTGTTACTTTGAGTTAAACGTTTAATTTGGGATATATAAATACATTAATTACTTTTATTACTTTTATTACTTAAAGATTCATCACTCTTTGGATCTTCAAAAGAAATAACATTATCCACTTTCATTTTAAACGCATCAAAAAAAGCATTTTTTAAAACCGAAATAACGGCTTGGAAAGTCGAAACATCCGTATTATCTAATTGCCCCTCTATAGGAATGCGTGCAGCAACAAGCTTAGACTCATCGTTTTCAAGTATAGAGCCCAGTAAATCTACACTGCCTTCAAATATAGCAGTAAAGATACCGTCATCATCTTTTTCTATATCTTCTCGCCAAGAAAATACACTCAGGTTTTGAACACCCGCTTTTACATAACCATTTAAGTTATTATCTTTAGCCACAAGTTCCATTGCGCCATCAATGCCCCCCGCTTCAATATCAAACGGTGTATACACTTTAAATACAGTGTCGAGATTTTTAACTGAGAAGCGCTGTACCTCTGCGTTAAAATCAAAATTAGCGTGTTTGCTAAAAGGGTCTAGTTTGCCATCAAGTTTTAATGCGGCCTCCCCCATTAACGCCCCCTCTACGTTTAGAGTAGTCACAAGTGTTTTTGATAGGTTTTGCGCATTCGTTATATTTTCAATTTTGGCATTAATATTTGATATAAAAGTGGGTTTTTCACCGCTATTGGTTGAGTTAACTAAGGTTAACTTGCCTTGCTCAATTATTAAGGTATCAATAGAAAACAGTACTAAGTCATTAGCCAGCCCCACCCAAGTGGTTTCATCTTTTACTTGTTTATTTTGCTCAGAAGCATTGGGGTCTTTATCGTAAATAACTATCTCAGGACGCGTAAAAGCCATATTTGTCACTAAATTCCCTTTTAAAAGGGCTGACCACGCAAGTGAAAAATCGAGAGTTTGAATACTAAGTAAAGGCTTAGGAGCTGAAGTTGCATCAACAGCGTAAATTTCAACGTCGTCAATCGCGTAGGCACCGCGATATAAAAACAAATCTACATCACCAACATGCCCCGTAACACCTTGCGTATGTTTTAGTTGATAATTTACGTACTGCTGAAGCGCATAAGGCGCGGCTATTCTGGCAATAATAAGGACTAATAAAATAACCGCAAATGAGTTAAACCATTTGCTATGAAATACATTAGAAACCGAACTCATTGTAATTTCCTTTACCTAATACTTTCAAATGTGCATTTTAAACATGTAAGAATTACGCAAAATTGTAATAACACTACGTAAATCGTATTTAAAATACATCGTTAATAGCCTAAGTGAAGTTAAAGTGGCTAATTTAAGTATTAACAGCAAAGGTTATACCAATTTAAAATTGCTACAAAAATTGGGTTTATGCAGCAATGCTTAACTAAATAAAAACAGCGAGTACCTTTAATATATCAAGGATAGTGCTTGATCAAATCTAATTGGTTTACTGAATATAAAACCTTGGTATTTATCAATTTCTAAGCTTTGTAATAACGTTAACTGAGCTGGATTTTCTACGCCCTCCGCTATTACTTGGCAACCAATCATATGCGACATGTTAGTTACCGCAGAAACAATACTTTTATCTTTTGAGCACTCACAAATATTATCAATATAAGATTTATCTATTTTAATGTAATCAACTGATAGCTCTTTTAAAACCGATATAGAAGAAAACCCGGTACCAAAGTCATCAATAGAAATACGCACACCGGTATTTTTTATGGCCGTAATCGCTTTTGACAAATACGGTAAATTTTTAATCATGACTGTTTCTGTTATTTCTAAATGCACATTGTATGGTTTAACTGCGTATCTATTTAAAAGCGCAACTAAAAAATCTAAAAAGTTATGATTTTCTAGTTGCAGCACCGACACATTAATCGACAATCCAATATTACTATTTACGGCATTGAGCTTACTTAAGCTCGCAATGGCTTGCTCTAGTACAAATTCGCCGAGTATATTAATTTTTCCATATCGCTCTGCAATATCTATAAATTCTGAAGGGGGAATAAATTCATCATTAAACTGCCAACGAAGTAGTACTTCAAACGTGGTTATTTCATTTGTGCTTATATCAACAATAGGTTGATAGCACAGATGAAAGTCACCTTTTTCTACGCACTCTTTAATTGAGCTGCGAAGTACTTCTTCTCTTTTAAGCGATTCATGCATTCGCTCGTCAAATACCGATATTTCATTACGGCTTTTCTTACCTTCATACATAGCTACATCAGCGTATTTAATCGCCTCTGCAAGATTAAAATTTTTGCGCGTAAAATACAGCCCAACCTTAAAAGAGGGATTTACTTGGTAGCTATCCATGCTTACTGTTTTCGTTAAGGTTTTAACTAATCTAAAAACACAGTCAAAAAGTTCGTCTTCGGTGTTAGTGCGAGAATAAAAAATAAACTCATCACCTCCCCATCGACAAGCAATAAAGTCGCCTTGGGTTTGTGTTTCAACTAATCGTTTACCTGTTTGAGCCAGCACAAAATCACCAAAATCGTGACCGTATTTATCGTTGATGATTTTAAAGTCATCCATATCTAAAAATAAAACAGCTTTAATATCTTCATTTTGATTGGCTAAATCAAGTTCAACATTAGAAACAAAGCTCCCCCTGTTAAACAATTTAGTTAGGTTGTCTTTTTGCTCTAAAGAAATTATTTGTTCGGTACGAAGTTGCACTTCGTTTTCTAAGTTTTCAATAAATTGATCTAACTTAAGTTCGTTATTAATTGATGATTTTACATCTTTTGCACTACGTGAAGCCGTTATAAAACACAAAATAAACCATAAAACGAGCCCTAAAACACCTAGTACATTCTCATCTTCAATAGGCTGTAAAAGTAATAAAATACTAAAAGGAACCAGTAAACAGGTTATATACGACAAGGAGGAACGAATATCAGAAGCTAAAACGTTTACACCGCCACCAGCAAGGGAGCTAAAAACAACCAGTGATACAAATTTTTCCTGCATTTGCATGTTTTCATAAAACAAAATAGGAAAAGCAGCCCATGTTAAAGCCGTTAATAATAAACCTATAAAATACAGATGATATTTAAAAGCATGGGTGTTGTTAACAAATACATGGCTTGCTATTCGAAGTAATGAAATAAATGATAACGTAAAAAGCCAATAAAGTTTTTCTTGCGAGGCGCTGTGGTTAATACTGCTAAAAATAAGAAAACAAGAAACAACCGTGTTTATAGCAATTGCAGAACTAAAATAGGAGCTAACAAATGCTAATCGCTTATTGGCAAAGTTATTTGTGTGAGAGGTCATTAATGTTACTTGAATAGGCTGTTGCACAATGTAAACAGTTTACTTAAGTTCAATAATAAACAAAAGTGAACATTCATAAAAAAGTATTGTTTTAGCCTCTTAAGCGGTTTTATAAGCCATTAAACTAAAAAGGGCTGGCAAATTGCCAACCCCTTTTGTTAATACTGATTATATATTATACCAATTCGCTTAATTAAGTGATCTATTTTGAGGGAAGAAAATCGTGTCGATAACAAGGCAAAAATTTCGTTATTTAGTTGTTCTATATCAGAAATATTTAACGTAGTTAGCGTCAGATTTAACCCCTCAAATTGATTAAGTATTATTGCGAATTCGTATTACTCACCATCAACAATTATGCGTAGCATACGACGAAGTGGCTCTGCCGCGCCCCATAAAAGCTGATCGCCTACTGTAAATGCGCTGATGTATTTTTGCCCCATCGCTAATTTACGAATACGGCCAACAGGAATGCTTAAAGTGCCTGTTACTTTAACGGGTGTTAAGTCTGTTGCGCTAATTTCACGCTCGTTAGGAATTACCTTAACCCACTCGTTATGAGACGCTAAAATTTCTTCAATTTTTTCTACGCTAATATCTTCACGTAATTTAATGGTCATCGCTTGTGAATGACAACGCATAGCGCCAATACGTACACATAAACCATCAATTGGCACTGGTTGCTTAGAAGAACCTAAAATTTTGTTCGCTTCTACTTGCGCTTTCCATTCTTCTTTAGACTGACCGCTTGGCATAGGTACGTCAATCCACGGGATTAAACTGCCCGCTAATGGCACACCAAATTGGTCTTGTGGTAAGTCTTTTGACGCCATAGTTTCACTTACTATTTTATCAATTTCTAAAATAGCAGAGCTTGGGTTATCTAGTTTATCTGCAACACTTGCATGAATAGCGCCCATTTGTGCAATAAGCTCTTTCATATTTCGTGCGCCAGCGCCCGACGCCGCTTGGTAAGTCATTGGGCTTACCCATTCAATTAGGTCTTGCTCAAATAAACCGCCCAATGCAAGTAGCATCAGTGATACAGTACAGTTACCGCCCACAAAGGTTTTAACGCCTTGCGCTAAGCCTTGTTCAATAACATCTTTGTTTACGGGATCAAGCACTATAATGCTGTCCTCACTCATACGCAGTGCTGAAGCTGCATCAATCCAGTAACCATCCCAACCCGACTCTCGAAGTTTTGGATATACCGCATTGGTGTAGTCACC
The DNA here is from genome assembly GCF_000498075.1 of Pseudoalteromonas sp. TAB23. Classification (NCBI taxonomy): domain Bacteria; kingdom Pseudomonadati; phylum Pseudomonadota; class Gammaproteobacteria; order Alteromonadales; family Pseudoalteromonadaceae; genus Pseudoalteromonas; species Pseudoalteromonas sp. TAB23. The sequence goes on along the minus strand of NZ_AUTP01000216.1, from coordinate 21,415 downwards.
GCCTTGGCAAGTAACAATAATATCCATTTTAGCAAGTTCGCTAATGTCACTTGCATCTAGTAATGGTTTTGCGTCGCCCGCTATATCTGGGCCTAGTTGACCCGCTTGTGAGGTGGTGAAAAAGGTGGTGTCGATATGGGCAAAATCACTTTGCTGCTGCATACGTTCTAATAACACAGAGCCAACCATGCCACGCCAACCGACTAATCCTACTTTTTTCATTGTTTGTTCCACTGTTTGATTCATAAAAGATGCCTTAATACATTAAAAATTAAATTCATTGCGTGAGATTTAATTTTCATTAACGCTAAACTAACACTCGTAGACGGCTAAAACTAGCGAATAAAACAGAACTTAAATATTTTTCATACTGAGCATAAACACAAAAAAGCTCTGTATTAAAATACAGAGCTAATAGATAGTGAAGGTTATTATTTCATTCCTTGAGTTTTATTTTAAATAAAGCTTAAAACTCATAGCTATAACTTAAACTAAACTCAGTGCCGGTGTCTTGTCCCCAAAGGGTAAGACCTTCTTGTTCAATTTCTTTTTCTTGGCCAAGCATATTCTTAACCTTAAAATTAACTTTAGAGTTAAAGTTAGGGAAGTAAGAATAAACTAAATCAACTGAGTGAAAGGACTTTTCTTCGGCATCTTCATTACCACGTGTACCAGGTACAATTATACGAGGACCAAACACATTATAAATTAGTGAAGTAGAATGAAATCCATCATCCGAGTCATAGCCCATTTGTAAGTTTGCAACCCACTCAGAATGACCAACTAAACGACGCTCATTGTTAGTTACAATATTCGATACCGTATCGGCCTCAAGGGCTTCTTTAAGCTGTGTTTCAAACAGTGAGTCAACACCATCTGAATCATTAATCCCCAAATTAACACTTGAGTCAGATAGCGTAACGTTGCCTGACAAGAATGCTGAGGACCAATCTTTATTTATAAAGCCAAAGTCAGTTAAAAAATCAACTTCAATACCCGACAATTTACCCGACTGAGCATTAGCTGTTAATAACTGTGGAGATGCTCCCCCTACGCCCGCAAGCTCAACCATTTCAATTGGGTTTTCAATGTCTTTATAAAATAATGCAACAGAAAGGTTATTACCTGATGGCATATACCATTCAAACCTAAAATCAACATTTTTTAAATTAGAACTTTGTAAACTAGGAGAGCCTCTCACCAGAAACTCAGTTAACGGGTCAACAAAGAAAGACGAGCTTACATCACGTAGATCAGGGCGAATGGTTGTTTCACTTAAATTTAAGCGAAATTGCATTTCTTCATCCATGATGTACGTAACAGCTAAAGAAGGAAAAAAGTTATCTTCATTAATAGCTACATCTTGGATTTCTTGTAGCGTATTTTCAAAGAAATTAGTATGCGCTTCATAACCGACTGAGACTTGCGAAAAATCTTCCCATCGAACGCCACCAGTAAAACGCCAAGTGTTTTGATAGAAGTAATCGGCCATAAAATAATAAGCATCTAATTTATGCGCTGCACTGTACTTATCACCATCAGTGGTGCCATCATCAAAAATACCTGAGCCAGTTACACTTGCATAAAAAGCGTCATTCGCCGTGTTTTCATCAGCAAAAATATCGCTTACGTTAGAACCGAACGAGTACTCATCGCTTATACCACGGTGCGTAATGCCAAACTTCACATTACTTGCATCACGTTTTTTCTCTGAAAAATCGCCGCCTATTTTTAACTCAAGCTCATAGCCGTCACCATAAAAAGGCATACCCATATTCCAACCAAATGTTTCAACATCGTCGTGTAATACTTGATACTCACGGGTGATATTTGTTGCAGCTACATCTTGTAATTGTTCAGATTCAAGCACGCCATCAACTAAGTTTTGCTGATAAACAACATCTAAACCACCTGGTGCATTACGGTTTGCTCGACTTAAACCGCCATACCAATCAAAAAATAAATTATTTAGCTCTGGAAAGTTGTGCGTCCCCTTAAGTTGAGTCGAAAACATTTCGCGCTCTTCGTACGTAATATCTACTCGGCGTAATTCGGTGACACCTTCTTCGGTTTCATTTGCATCAAAGTAATCGCGGTTACGTACGCGGTCACTCATGTCATGAAGTGCAATATTAGTAAGCTCAAACTTATGGTTTGAATTTAACTCATATCCTAAATTTAATGTGCCGCTCCAACGTACATTTTGCTCAGTCGATGTACCATCGTAATACTGGGCAAAACATTTGTCTTCACAGCCTAAGCTACCAAGGCTTGAGCCGCTTTGCTCTTGAACTACTTCCCACTCGTTATCGTAAGATACGGCTGCAAGCACACCAAAAGTACCGGCCTCACTTTCAAATCTATCACCTAAGGCAATAGAGAAGTTCATGGCAGGGTCAACATCCTTTTCTGAAATACCTACATCCCAATCAAGCGATTGAATCAGGTTTTTACGCTCAGCTAACGTAGTGTTTATATTGCCCTCAAGACCAGCATCACTGGTAAGCGCAGTAGTAAACACATCCGATAATGCTCGTGAACCATCATCTCGACCCATCCAGTCATCATCACCGCCACTGTAAAAGTAACCGGTATCGCTATTAGAAGTATTGTACGATGTACCCACTTGTACTTTTAATAAAAAGTCAGAAGGAATTGATTTAGTGCGAATATTTACATTACCACCACCAAAATGCGCTGGCATATCCGGTGAAAATGACTTTTGTACACTCAAGCTTTCAATAATTTCAGATGGAAATAAATCCAAAGGAACCACTGAGCGAGTAGGATCAGGACTTGGTACATACATGCTATTTAGCTGAGTACTAGAATAGCGTTCACCTAAACCACGCACATAAATAAATTTGCCATCGACTAACGTTAAACCAGTAACACGACGAAGTGCAGAGGCGGCATCGCCATCACCAGTACGTGATATTTGGTCTGCACCCATAATATCAGCAACAAACGCTTGGTTTTGACGTTCTTGCAGTACAGCACCTGCACTGCCCTTTAATCGTTGCCCTACAGCAACAACTTCTTCTATTTCTTGCTCTTCTACTTGCTGCTCAGCAGCCGTGGCTGTATTTACTGATAAACCAAGTAAGGCAGCCATTACAGCGTAGTTTAACTTTGATAAAGCAAGTGTAGAGGGTTTAAAAGATTTCATTTTTATACTCCGAAACAAAACAAGACATTAGCCGAGCTTTCGCTCGGCTATAATGTGGTTTGGGTTAAAGGCCTACTTTTACCCAACCTGCTGTCCAGTCTGTTTGTGCATCCATCGCACCAATGTAATCTACAGAATCAAAGTAACTATCTAAGCTTGATGAATCAAAGCCATTACCAAGTAATAACGACTCAGCAGTTGGCATATAGCCATCATCTGCTAGCCCAAGGTCAGCGGCTACTTGAACTGAATTGCCTGTTTGTCCTAAGAACCAAGACTCAACATTACCTGTACCAATTGCTTGTGTACCAAAGTTGTTAGCGGTTTCACACGCTACGATTGAGTGAGTAACAGTTAATGTACCGTCCTCTGCTCGCGGCGCTGAATCAGAGCCTACTCGTAAACAGTTTGAATAGTCTGCACCACCTGTAACCACTACATTTTTAAGCATACCCGCAGTACCTGCACGTAGGCGGATACCATTTACACCCACATTACCAATAATTGTTACATTAGAGATAGTTGGCATTGTTAGTGGCGTTGCACTTGAATCAAACTCAGAGTTATCAGCTTCAATTGCATTGTCGCCCTCAGAGTCTGATTGTTTAATCAGTACATATTGCGCTTTACCCGTCCAACCGAATGACCAATCAAGTGAATCATCGCCTATGCTTGTTAAAACAAGGTGACTAATATTTGCAGTACCACCAAAAAATTCAACACCATCGTCTAGATTTTCATGAACGTGAATGTAATCTAGTTCAGTCTGACGACCAACACCCGCAAGTGTAATACCGTTAAGTTCATCGCCATTACCGAGCGTTTTGCCCGCTTGTTTAACTGCAACATACTTTAGCGTACCTGAATTATCTTCAGGGTCATTACCACCGAACTGGCCTGCATCGCCTTCTGCAGATACACCACAACTGGCAAGTTCTTCTGCTGTTGCTTCACCTTGTTGGTCGCCACATGAGTTAGCAGGTGCATTACCCAATAATACTAAACCGCCCCATTGACCAATCGTAGTTTCGCCGCCCGTCATATCCTGGATTGACGTCATAGTAATTGGTTGATTTACACTGCCTACCGCTTCAATTTTAGAACCACGGCGAATAACTAAGAAGTCATCACCCGACTCACCAATTAACGTTGTACCAAACTGAACATAAAGTGTTGTGTTGTCAGCGCGGTCATTACCAACGGCTGTACGTCCTTTTAAAATCCAATGCGCATCGTTAGTCAGTGTTACATCAGATGTAAATACAACATCAGAGGTTAATTGATATACAGGTTTGTCTGTAATTGTAGGGAAGCTAGCAGAAACATCTGTTGCAAGTCCTTGTGCTAATGCATTAGCAATATCGTCAGGAAAGCTTGGTGTAATAGCAACTGTCCAACCATCCATCCAATTATTATCACCATCGAATGCGCCGATGTAATTTGTTTTGGTAAAGAACGAGTCAAGCTCTGATGAATCTCCACCAGCACCTAATAAAGGTGAACCCGATTTTGGTGTAAAGCCGTCTGTCGCTAAATTAAGTGCTGAAGCCGTAAGCGTTAAGTTACCCGTTTGACCTTCAAACCAAGACTGCACATTGCCACTACCAATTGCTTGTGAACCAAAGTTATTATCTTCATTACATGCAACGGCTGAGTTTTCGATAGACAACTCACCCGATTCTGCATTAGCAGCAGAGTCTGAGCCTACACGTAAACAGTTTGAGTAACCTTCAGGGCCCGTTATAACAACATTTCGTAGAACGCCCGCTGTACCTGCACGTAAACGAACACCGTTAGTACCATCAGCACCTACAATTGTTACGTTAGAAATTAGTGGTTTAGTCAATGGTGTCGCATTTGAATCGAATTCTGAGTTATCAGCTTCTATTGCGTTATCACCCTCAACTGAACTTTGTTGAATATAGATATTTTGTGCACGACCCGACCAACCAAATGACCAATCGAATGCATCGTCGCCAATATCAGTTAGTACAATGTTACGAACATTAACTGTGCCACCAAAAAACTCAACACCATCATCTAGGTTTTGGTGAATTTGAATGTATTCAACTTTCGTTTGTGAACCAACACCTGCAAATGAGATACCGTTAAGTTCATCGCCATTACCCAGCGTTTTACCTGCATGTTTAACAACAATATAACGAAGAACACCTGAGTTATCATCGCTAATATCGCCACCAAACTGACCAGCGTCACCTTCTGCAGATACACCACAGTTAGCAAGTTCTTCAGCAGTCGTTTCACCAGTTTGATCGCCACACGAGTTAGCAGGAGCATTACCTAAAAGTACTAAACCGCCCCATTGACCAATTGTTGTTTCAGCGCCTGTTACATCTTCAATAGATGTCATTGTAATAGGTGCAGTTGCATTACCATTTGCGTTAATTTGCGAACCACGACGAACAACTAAAAAGTCATCACCTGATTCACCAATTAATGTCGTGCCTGCTTGAACATAAAGTGTTGTAGCGTCTGCACGGTCATTACCTACTGCAGTACGGCCATTTAAAATCCAATGTGCGTCATTTGTAAGTGTTACATCCGCTGTAAACGTTGTATCTTCAGCTAAGCGATATACAGGTTTATCTGTAATTTCCGGAAATTCGCTAGAAACATCTGATGCTAAGCCTTGTGCAAGCGCATTATCAATATCAGTAGGGAAGCCACCATTAATACCAACAGTCCAACCTTCCATCCAGTTAGTTGAGCCATCAAATGCACCAACTTGAGTATTTGCAATAAGGGGCGAGCCAGCAAGTGGTGTATAACCGTTGTCATCTAGCATTAAATCAGCTGGAGTAAGTGTTTGGTTAGCGTCTTGGCCTTCAAACCAAGATTGTACATCGCCACCGTTAATAACTTCGCTGCCAAAGTTATTCGCTGCAGTTTGACAAGCAACAATAGAGTTTGTAATCGTAAGTGTGCCATCCTCTGCACGAGGTACTGAATCAGAACCTACACGTAAGCAGTTTTCATAAGTAGCTGGGCCCGTTACAAATACATTTTTAAGAACCCCTGCAGTACCCGCACGTAAACGAATGCCGTTATTGCCCTCAGCACCCACAATTGTAACGTTTGAAATAGTAGGTAGTGTTAATGGTGTTGCACTTGAATCAAATTCAGAGTTATCAGCTTCGATAGCGTTATCGCCTACGTTAGCCGCTTGCTGAATATAAACGTTTGTAGCTGAGCCCGTCCAACCAAAAGACCAATCTAGCGAATCGTCACCAATATTTGTAAGTACAACATTGCTTACATTAACTGTGCCACCAAAGAACTCAATACCATCATCAAGATTTTCATGTACTTGAATATAATCAACCGTAGTTGCAGAGCCAACACCGGCAAACGTAATACCATTTAACTCATCACCATTACCTAACGTTTTACCGGCTTGCTTAACAAGTACATACTTTAAAGTACCTGAATTATCATCACTGATATCGCCACCAAACTGACCTGCATCACCTTCAGCCGACACACCACAATTAGCAAGTTCATCAGCTGTTGCTTCACCTTCTTGGTCGCCGCAAGAATTTGCTGGCGCGTTACCTAATAATACTAAACCGCCCCACTGACCAATCGTTGTTTCTTGAGCTGTAACATCTTGAATTGAGGTCATTGTAATGGGCTGACTTACAGTCCCTACCGATTCAATTTGTGAACCGCGACGAACAACTAGGAAGTCATCTCCTGTTTCGCCAATAATCGTTGTACCTTGCTGAATATAAAGCTTGGCGTTATCTGCGCGATCATTACCAACCGCAGTACGGCCATTTAAGATCCAGTGTGCGTCGTTCGTTAACGATACATCAGTAGTGAACACAGTATCTGCAGCTAAGCGATAAACGGGCTTATCTGTAATAGATGTAAACTCACTAGAAACATCAGTTGCTAAACCTTGAGTTAGTGCATTATCAATATCAGTAGGAAAGCCAGTGGTAGCATTTTGTGAATCATCACGTGATGACGTTTCACCACTTGTATCGTCACCGCCTTCAATAACGTTAGTTACTGTATCACCTTCATTAATAGTTGTGTCGCCTTCAGATACTACTAAGTCTCCACCACAACCAGCTAAAGATACTGCAGTTGCAATCAAACTTACTTTGAATAAGTCAGATAATTTCATTGTTCACTCCGTTAAAGTATTTAATTATTTTTTAGGTGCTCAAATAAACTCAAGTCACCATAAAACACTTAAATAATGCTTTAAGGTCACTTGAGTTTAGCTGCGGTTACAATACGGGAGACTTATGACAAAGTAGTTACAGTTTAATAACCATAAGATGACAAAAGTAACTTATTTAAAATCAAGCAATTGGATGCTTTTAGAGACGATGAAAACCGCCCTGAGGCGGTTTTAGTATTGCGATTATGAACTGGTTTTACACGCGTTACTTGTTAATTAGTAAAGCGCTTTAAAATTTACAGTAAAGCTGTTCTAAGTGTTTCTGCATGCACTTTTTCGCGCTTTAGATATTTGATCCACTGCTGTGCTAAACGCTGAGATTTTTTATGTTTTTCTGCCTGCTCAAACGCTAAAATTGATGCATCAAAATTTTGCATGTTGTACTGCGCCATACCCAGTGCAACAAATGCATTTGATTCAAAATCAAGACCACCTTTATCAAGTGCTTTACGCGCTGCATCGGCGGCTTCTTCATATTGCTCTGTATTTACAAATACTTCGGCTAAACGTTGATCGTATTTACCGTGCTCAGATAAATCAGCAGCTTTTGCAAAGTAGGTAATAGATTTTTCATCTTCTTTAGCTTGGATCATCGCCTCTGCTACAAAAGCGTAGTTTTTTGCTGTTTTTTCAGCAATATCTTTATCAATGGCATCGCTCATCACTTTTGCAGCTTTAAACGCTAAACCATTGTATAAATACACTTGCGCTAATTGGCGTAAATCAGATTTAGAGGTTAAAAATCCTTGCTGGTAAGCGGCTTCAATTACCGCCAACTGTTGTTTTTCCCTACCTGTTTCACCATACATACCCGATAACTGCACCCAATACTCAGGCTTATTATAAAGCTTTAACATGCGCTCAAGCACTTCAACAACTTTGTCAGTTTGATTAAGCGAGTAATACATTGCACGCTGTAGTACTAACCAGTTTTCTTTAGGGATTTTGCCTTCGCTGTCGCTTAAAGCAATCACTTGAGATATGTACTCAAGCCCTTTTTTATAATCTTTTAACTGATAGTATGTTTGGGCTCTTAACAAGTAATAGCCTTCTGTTTTAGGCTGAGTGTTAATACTGTCCCAGTCATCTAAAAAAGAGATAACTTTAGTGTAATCACTATTAGCCATAGCCAGTTGAGCCAAGCTAAATGTAGTGCTTAAACGAAGTGACTCTGGAATGGCTTCCTCTGCTACCACTTTTTCAAACGAGGCAATCGCTTTTGGTAAGTCGTTTTCGTTGTAATAAATAAATCCGTAAAAGTTATGCATCATTGCCACTTCGTACGAGTTCATGCTTGCAGCTCGCTCTTGAATGCTATCAAGCGCTTCAAGTCCACCTTTAACATCACCATCGTCTGCAAGTTTTTGGGCACGAGCAAGCTGGCTATAAACCTTTTCACGCAGTGCTGGTACACGTTTCGTTTTTTGTTCTTGCTCTGCATGTGCCGTAGCTACATTTAGCCCTGGAATTAGGCTTAGAGCACTTGGTGCAACAATACTTGTACTGATCGCAGCGGTACAAAATAGTGTTAACTTTAAAAGTTTAGCTGTAGGTAGTAATTTCATAATCGCCTCGCATTTCTGTCCGTTTACTCGTGGTTAATTACTAATTAACCGCTAATTTGGAAAGATATTTTGTTCTGAACACCCGCAACTTCAACGGCTTCACCGTTTACTACGCGCGGTTTATATTTAAATTTAAGGGCTGCATCCATCGCGGCTCTATCAAAGAGTGACTCAGGCTCTGCTTTTACTACTTGTGGGTCGCGTACAGTGCCTTGTTTTGTTACTGTAAATTCAACAATCACGTAGCCTTCTATGCCACGTGATAACGCACGGCGCGGATAAACAGGGGCCACCTTAACAATCGGTAAGTATTCACCATCACTTGTTTCAAGTGCTAATCCGCCAGACAAATTTACATCTGCATCCACATTGGCGCCAAAGTCGAAGTTATTAGCGTTCGCAGTCGCGTCGCTATTTTGCATTTGCGGCGATTCCATTGGCGGAGGTGGCTCTTTAGGCGTTGGTGGCTTTTGTGGTTTACGTTCTTTTTTTTGCACGCTTTCTTCTTTTTTAAGCCTGACAAAATCAAGTACATTACCCTTGGCGGGTTCACTCATTACACCTTCGCCACCAGTAATAAGTGCCTGCATGCCTAAAAACAACATAAAGGTCACTACACCGGCTATAACTAATGCTACTAAATAACGCATTGCCTGCCCTTATGCTTCTTGAGCCGCAATCGACACATCAAACACACCTGCTGCGCGTGCTGCATCCATTACTTTTATTAAAGTATCTGTTGTTGATTTTTTATCAGCTTGAATAACAACACTACCTTGCGGGTTTTCAGCTTTTAAACGCTCAATATTGGCTTGCACTGCACGTATGTCAATTTGACGTTTGTTAATCCAAATTTCACCCGTGTCAGAAATCGCCACTAATATGTTTGCACGTTCTTTTTTAACAGCTGTTGCTGCTTCAGGGCGGTTTACGTCAATACCCGATTCTTTTACAAACGACGCTGTAACAATAAAGAAAATAAGCATGATAAATACAACATCTAACATAGGTGTCATGTTTATTTCTTCAGCTTCGTCTTCTTGCATTAAATTACCTAAAGGGGCTCTCATTTTTTATTCTCCTAGGATGAACGGCTTTAAATGGGCCGCTTATCAAAATTTTGCTTAATGGTCTAAAACCATGCTGTCTTGTAGTAGCTCTACTTCTCGCTTGGCTTTGCGTTGTAAATACGTTGAGGCAAATACACCCGATAACGCACCTACCATACCCGCCATTGTTGGAATAGTTGCTTTAGATACACCCGATGCCATTGAGCGCGCACTGCCTGTGCCTGTAATTGCCATAACATCAAATACTTCAATCATTCCTGTTACTGTGCCCAATAAGCCAAGTAACGGACATAACGCAACCATTACGTTAATAAGCGGTAAATTAGTATTTAGGCGCATACTTGCACGCGAGATCATCGCTTGGCGAATTTGCTCTGCATTCCAGCTGTTACGCTCACAGCGAGAACTCCATGTGCTTTTAGCGTCTTTTTTATAACCACGAAAACCATTAAAAAAATAAATAAATCGCTCGAGTATCAATAACCACATCGCGAAGATTAACACCCCGATGACCAAGAGAACTTGGCCACCAGTGTCGAGAAAATCACGGATAGCATTGATTGAGTCAATCAATAGCACCATGGCTTATTCTCCTTTCTCACTTCGCTCTGCAATAATACCGGCGCTTTGCTCTTGTAATATAAGCAGTAAACCTTTTGAGCGAGTATTAAGTAGCGTGTAAATAAATACGGTTGGTATTGCAACAACTAAGCCTAATACGGTTGTTACTAGTGCTTGAGAAATACCACCAGCCATTAATTTAGGGTCGCCAGTACCAAATAATGTGATTGCTTGAAAGGTATTGATCATACCGGTTACCGTACCAAGTAAACCTAATAGCGGTGCGACTACTGATATAATTTTGATAAGTGTTAAGTTACGCGTAATTTTTGGCATTTCGCGTAAAATAGCTTCGCTTAATTTAAGTTCGAGTGTGTCGTAAGCAACATTTGGGTAGTCGTCTTTAACTTTCATAACACGACCTAGTGGATTGTCATCTCGCGCTACGCTGTCTTTTAGCTGGCGGCGAATTTTGCCACCAACAAGTAATAGCGATGCAAAACGCTCAATCGCAATTAATAATGCAAGTAAACCTACACCTAAAATTACGTAGCCAACAGCGCCACCTTGATGTACTTGCTCTGCAGTATCTGGGGCTTGAACTAGTAAACCTAAAATTGAACCACCCGTTGGGTCAAGTGCAAACTGCACAACACCTGTTTTAGCGTCTTGTAAATCGCCCGCTGTCGATGTGTAACGCGATACTGGTTGGCGAGTTAGTTCGCTTAGTGTATTCGTACCAGGGTTGTATTCTAAATACTTACCGCCCGATACAAGGTTAAAAGCACCTACGCGAACAACTTCTTGCTGTGCTTTATTACCACCTTCCACTATAACCGTTGTATTAAAGCGACTTACTTTACCTTGCTCGGTCATTTCGCGTTGCAGCTCGTACCACACTTTTTCAATATCGTCGATTGAAGCAAGCTTTGATGTTGAACCCATTTTTTGAGCGAGATCGTCCATAAAAGCACTTCGCCCCGGAATTTCTGCCGATACAACCGATGTTGCAAATTTATTGCTTGAATCACCAGCAACTTGCTGAAGAACGCCATATAGTTCTTTAAGTGATCCCATACGCTTTGATAAAGTGTCGGTTAAATTAGCAAGCTTAACTTCGTTTTCTTCAAACTGTGTTTCTAATCGCTCTGACTCACCAAGCATTTGACTGCGTTTTGCTTGTGTATCTTTTAGCATTTGCACTTGTTGGTTTTGACGCGAGGTAAATTCTTGCTCTCGTTGTTTGTTTTGTGCGCTTTGAACCGATTTCCCGTCTTCGATTGATTTAAGTAACGAGTCAAGATTCATTGACTCTGCCGCGATACTATTACCTGTAAAACCTAGGCTTAATGTAAGACTTGCAGCAAAAAGAGCCTTTTTTGTCATTTGAGTAAACAATTTCATTTTTAACCTCTTATTCTGCTGCGTGTACTGGCAGAGTTAACATATCTGGGGCAAGTTGCTTACGCGCTATGCGAAGACCTTTGTTAATTTGGCTTATAGTAGAGTCAGGAAGCGCTACAAACGTTTTTGTGTCTGTATCCCAACTACCTGCTTGCTTGCCATCTCGCGTTAAATAAATAAGCTCTAAACGACCAATGCGTAAAAAGTCTACTTCTCGCTCTTTACCACTAACTTCTAATAGAGCGGTATATGCTTCAATGGTACGCCCGTAATCAACTTCCACTTGATAAGCTTCTAGAACACGGCGAAATTTCTCGCTTGAGGTGATATCAGCGCGATCCATCATAGTTTTTAATGAGGCTAAACGTTTTGCTCGCTCGTCTTGTAGAAATGGCACGTCGAGTGATACAAACTGCTCAAGGCCTGTGATCATACGCATCATTAAAGGTGTAATTTGACGTTCAATAATAGAAACCTGATCCATAGACAGGTTTAAAGATTCCATCTCTTCTACTTGATTATTTAACTGTTTAGTTAGCTGAGCGTTGTAAACAGCTAAACCGTCAATTTCTTTATTGAGGGTTTTAAATTGCTGTAAACGTCCTTGCATTGAATCTGCAATCTTGTCTATTTTTGTTTGTGATTGCGCAGCTGATTTATTAATTTCACTGCTTTTATCAATAACCTTATCTAAATCGTTTGCGTGTACTGCTGCACTTGCGGCCACAATACCAGCTAAGATTAATGGTTTAACGCCTTTCATCGCATACACCTTTACTCGTTAGTTAGCGGATTTGCTAGTTTGTTTTTTTAGGTCATAAACTTTGTTATATAAATAATTTATGACTTAATAATTTCAATGAGCAGGAGTTTATAGATGAAACATGACAAGGATGTTGCGCAAAAAAGTCGCTTTTATGACAGTGGTAATAATTAAGACTTACGAGGGGGTTTTTAAGATGATAAGAGCATTTGTTAACCAAATGCCCTATAAACAGGCTGGGTTATTTTAAAATTGAATTAATTTGATTAAGAGAATAGTGCCAATCAGTGTAATTTATTTCAATTGGGTATGCTTTGTTACCTTTAATAAGCACTAGTGAGGGAAAACCTTGGATTGGTAGTGTACGAACAAAGGATAACTCAGCATTAAATTCATCATTAAGCTCGCTTGACATTAGCTGCGCGGTAAACTCATTTTTGTCTAAGCCAATTTTTTCAGCCAAACTAATTAATGTACTTTCATCAGACGGGTTTTGCGCATTTAGGTAATAAGCATTTTGAATTGCAGCCACCATTTGAGCTTCTTTATCTGCTTTGCGCGCTATAAGTGCGGCTCTACATGCGGGATACGTTGAACGCCTTGGCTGGCAATCGCGCCAAAAGTTATAATTAAATTGCGTACCTAACTGCGCTGAAATTTTATGCCAAGTCCCCTCAAGCATCTCTTTCATATTTTGTGGCATTGGGTCTTGGCTATCAGGTGCTAATCCACCTACTTTATATTCAATTGCTACTTTACCAGCAAGCTCTGATTTTAGCTTAAGCCAGGTTGGTGAGTAACCCCAACACCAGCTACACATTGGGTCATGAACATATATTAATTTACTTTGAGACATATTAATCCTTCAACTAGTTCGAGACGACACTATTACGACCAGCAGCCTTTGCACTATAAAGAGCTTCATCAGCTTGTTTTAACGAATCATCATAATCAGTTACTTTATTTACTTGGGAAATACCAATACTACAGGTGATTGAAATACGCTGCTTGTCATCAGTAAATATAACGTGCCCTGCAACAGCCTCTCGAAATTTGTTNCCGCCATAACGGGCCTTTAACGCAGTTGCCAAAAACTGAGATTCAAGGAGCTTGGTAAATTCAATCAATACCGTATCACCAAAATCGTGACCATGCGTATCGTTTAAAGACTTGAAGTTATCTAAATCAATTAACAAAATTGAAAAAGGTAAGTACTGCTCTGGGCGTGTTTGGGCAAGCTTTAAAAAATGAGAGGTAATGAAACGTCTGTTTGCTATACCAGTAAGGGGGTCGGTATAAGCATCTTGTTTTTGCTCTAGTGTAATATCGGCAATAGCCATGTGGCTTTTATGCCTAAAATACTCACCAATAAATGAGAATAAAAACACCATAGAAAAGGACGCTATAAACCGTGTTTTTTCTACATTGCCATAGCTAACTTGACCAAAGTAAGGGCCGTATAAAATAACAATACAAGAAAACAGTAAAGTAAAACCTAACCAAGCACCCAATCTGACCCCTAAAGATGCAAACGTCACTACAGGATAAAACATAAGCCAATATAGCGCGGTGTTATCTTTACCACCGGTATAAACAAGTGCAACAAACATCATGCACACAATGCTCATACTTATTAATGCCACTACTTGAAGATTACCCGTTTTTATAAAGTAGATAGAACAGCTTATATTTGTAATGTTAACGATAATTAATGAAGCAGTGAGTATCGGTGAGTAAACCTTATAATTCAAAAACACTAATACTGCGATCACCACAATTGATATCCCAATCATGGTAAATAAAGAAAACGCTTTGCGTTGCATGTCTGAGCTATAAACACTGTCGATATTTATTAGACTGAGCCAGTTTGGTTTATTTACATTTTTTTTAGTCATTAATTTTATACTTTAAACTTTTGAACCATATTTTCTAAGGCACTAAACTGCTGTTTTAGTTTGGTACATTCGTTAAGCGTGTCATTTAAGTTAGCCTTGCCTTGTATAGAAAGCGCACTAATTGTTTGAATATCAGTATCTAATAACTTAACAACTTGGTTTTGCTCATCTGTTGCACTGGCCACAGAATGATTTGCATCGTTAATTTGCTTAATAGCTTGTATAACATGACTCATTAAATTGCCGACGGCATCTGCTTGTTGTACGCTTTTTTCACTGTCTTGAAGGCTTGTTTTCATAAGCTCTACAGCAAGGTTTGAGCCTTTTTGTAACTGGCTCACCGTGTCTTCAATTTCTTGCGTTGATTGTTGAGTGCGGTGTGCTAATTGGCGTACTTCATCTGCTACAACGGCAAAACCGCGTCCTGCCNGGCTTCTATTGCTGCATTTAGTGCCAATAGATTAGTTTGCTCGCTTACACCTTTAATAACTTCAAGCACTTGCCCAATACTGGCTGTGTGCGTATTTAAACTGTTTATAGTTTGCTGAGCTTTCTCCATATTAGCTGAAAGCTGGTGGATGGTTGCAACGCTGTGGCTTAATGCTTCTTGGTTTTGTGTTGAGTGCTCATCTGCATTTTTAGCAAGCTGCGATGCACTCTCTGCATTATTTGAAATATCCATTGATGTAGCTGAAAACTGGTTAATAGCCGCTGCAACACTATCGGTTCGTTTACTTTGATCATCATACATAGACAGCGATGAATGTGTTTGTGATACCAAGCTCTCAATAGCTGTATCTAATTGCTCTGTTGACTCTTTTACTTGCTCTATTGAATGCTGAATTTTTTCGATGAAAATATTAAATGAATGGCTTAAGTCGCCAAACTCATCATCATTTTCAACGGTTAAGCGCCTTGTTAAATCGCCTTCGCCTTGTGCTATATCTTTAATGGCATCGTTTAAACGGTTCATAGGCTGCATTAAATAGCGTAATAAAAGCTGCATCATAATAATGATAGTAATGATCCCTATTACCATAAAAACAGCCGCAGTTTGGCCAAAGTTAGAAACGCTGACATACGCTTTATCTTTATCTATGACAACACCTAGGTACCAATCTACGTTTTCAATACCACTGATTTTTGTAAACGAGATAAGCTTAGACTCTCCGTTTATCTCGTATTGGGTAAACTCACTTTGCAAGGGCGTATTAGTACCAAAAATGTCTGATGTATTTTTTAAGTTTAACTTAGCATTAGGATGGCTTAACACTTGACCTTTGTTATCGAGTAAAAAACCATAACCGAGACCTAAAAAATCAATATCGTTAATAATTTTAGTCACGGTTTGCATATCAATATCGGCACCTGCAACGCCGCTAAACTGGCCATTTTGTAGCATGGGTACTACCGCTGAAATTGTAAGCTCGTTAGTTGTTACATCAATATAGGGAGTTGTAAAAGCGGTATTTGATTTGTTTTCGACTAATTTGTACCAAGGGCGAGAGGTCGCATCAAAATCAGCAGGTAAAACGACTGATTGATCGTTTAATATAAACGTGCCGCTGGATTTACCTATATACGTATTTTTAAAGCTTCCGGCAAGCTCTGCAGTATTTAATTGTGAAAGGGTGAGTGCTTTAGAGTCATTAGCTTTATGGGTTTTAGCAATTGATATAACAATCGCCAACTTTGCATTTAACCAACTCGCTATATTTTGTGAAACAGATTCGGAATTTTGTTGTAATACTAGGCTTAACTGCTGCTCGGTTTGCTTGCGCATCGCAATGTAGTTATTAAAAGTAAATAACCCTAGCACCAAAACCAAAATTAAAGAGGCTGCAATAGTCACTTTGGAAGTAAATTTCAACGAGTTAAGCATATACATCCTTTTTATTATTTATCTTTATTATCCATACAGTTTTAGCAAAAATTTAGCTAAATGTCCTAATAAATAAGGCTTGTGACTAGGTTATTGTATAAAAATAAGGATAAAGGATTAAAAAACAAAAGGCTGTAGGGGGTAACTGACTAATATTGAAATAAATTGTGACTCGCATTAATTACTTATGGAACGTTCCTATTAAATATAGCTTTATAAGTGACTGAATACGTATTCAGTCACTCTTGTATAGTCTATTATTTCCACTTATTTGCTAAGCGAACAACATTTAATCCGTACCATGCAATAAATACATAACATAGCATGGGAACAAAAAAGCTTTGCTGTATATTTACTGTGTCAGCTATAAACCCTTGCAGTAATGGTACAAGTGCACCACCTACAATAGCTAAGCACAACCAACCAGAACCCTTACTGGTCAATGATCCTAGTCGCTCGATTGCAACTGAAAATATAGTCGGGAACATAATTGAGTTAAATAAACCAATTGCCAATACTGAATATAAAGCGACGTCACCTTGAGTAAAAATGGTGATCAGCAATAGCGCAATAATACTAAATGCATTAAATGCGATCGCCTTAGAAGGCGCTATTTTTTGTAATAATACAGAGCCAATAAAACGCCCTACCATTGCCCCGCCCCAGTAATAACTAATAAGTGCAGCCGCAGTATGCTCTTCAAGTCCTGCTATGTGCGCCTCACCAAAGTAGTTAACTAAAAAGCTGCCAATGGCAACCTCCCCACCTACATAACAAAATATAGCAAGTACACCCATAGTTAAGTGCGGTGCTTGAGTTAATGAACGAGATTCTACTGCAGCATTATTTTCCTCTTTATGGGCTTCAATTTCTGGAAGCTTTATAAAGGCAAATATAATAGCGATAAGTAATAAGGCACCAGCAAGCATTAAATAAGGCACTTTTACAGACTCAGCAGTTGCTGCAGAAGCAGCTAGACTACCTGCTGTACCAAAAAATAATAAACCACCTACATAAGGCCCAACGGTAGTACCAAGCGCATTAAGTGCTTGTGCCAAATTTAAACGAGAAGAAGCTGTTTTTTCGCTCCCAAGAGCTGCAACATAAGGATTGGCAGAAACCTGAAGCACCGTTACACCAGCGGCAAGTACAAATAAAGCGCTCAAAAATAGCCAATATTCATGTACTACAACAGCAGGATAAAACAACATGCACCCAATTGAAGCCACAATTAAACCAGTTAAAATCCCTTTTTTGTAACCAAACTGCTTAACTAAAATCCCCGCAGGGATAGAAACAATAAAATAAGCACCAAAAAAGCAAAACTGTACTAGCATCGCTTCAAAAAAGCTTAAATCAAATACGCCTTTTAATCGTGGTATTAGTACATCGTTTAAAACAGTAATAAAACCCCATAAAAAAAATAGGGTCGTCATTGCAGTCAGTGGAAACAGATAATTTTTATTTGGCTGTTCGTTGACCGCGAATGATTGATTTGTATTTATTTCACTCACGTCGTTTTCACTCCATTAACAAGTTGAAAACGATTCTACATGTTTATATATAAATTAGTCAGCGCAACAAAGGAACGTTCCAATTTTATGGCTTGCATTGAGTATTTGTCGTATTGATAATACGGTCTATCTCGCCACTATTATGAAACTGATAAAGCCCTTCATTTATGTCCTCTAAGACTAAAAGCCATTTAGGTGTAAGCTTACTAATAGCAAAATATAAAGGGTTGTATTGCAGAGGAATGCTTTCTTGCTCAATAGAAGAAAGCAAAGATTGTTTTTCAGGTTTAGTTACAGAAGAGTACGTTACAGAGAATTTAAGAACTTGAGGGTCACCTATAATCAAATCAACACGTTTAGCAACCAGAAGCTGAACAAGCTGTAAATCATCAACAGAGGTGATAACTTCAAACTCGCCATTGTCCATCATGGCATCAAACTCAGGCGTATTTTGATACCCACGAACAACACCAATTTTTTGCCCTTTAAGCGATTTTAAGTTTCCAGTGAAACGGTCTGTATCGCCTTTCCTTTTTAAAAATGCAATTTCTCCACCTTTAAACGAATTAGATAAACCGAGTAATTCTCGACGTGTTTTACCATTAACATAATCGGAGGGGGCTGTATCTTCTATAAAATATTCAGGCATTAATATATCAGCTTTGCCTAGTTCTACATTTCGTACAGCTCTTGCCCAAGGCAAAAATTCAATATATACGCTGTAGCCCTTACTATTTAATAGAGCAATTGAAAATTGATAAACCCAGCCTTTATTACATAAATTATTACCAATATAAGGAGGCCAATCGAGTGTGGCTAAATGGAGTGTTTGTTTGGGGTTTTTTGCTTCATAGAGCACTCCTGATTTGTGGTAATGTCCAGTTAAAACATGTTGAGTACCATTTTGATAATACTCAACTGATGTTTCAGCAAAACAATTACTACTTGTCAGTAATAATATAAAATAAAACCAGCGCATTTTAGTATCTATTTATGATTTATAATGTTTTTAAGTTTAGCCAAAACTAACATTTTTGCACAAATAAACCTTAACTAATCAGCTTTTTTGCCACCTCATTTTATTGTTTGTATCACGAGAGCTAATAATAGTATCGTCACTACTCTCAACGCCGCCTAATTTAGCTAAGCGATCATACAAAACAACATTACAGGTAGCCGCTAAGTTCATGCAGCCAATAGTTGGAATATATACCACTTCATCACACCACTTTAAAACGTCTTTTGGCACAGAGCCATCTTCAGGGCCAAAAACATAGAACGCATTTTCAGGGTGCTTAAACTCAGGTAAAGGTGTTGCACCTTCAATAAGCTCAATAACAACAACGGTTGCGCCCTCTGGTTTTACCGCTTCTAAACTATTGGTTTCAGTTAAAGGGATACGCTCAAGTGCGTTCTTAGTATCGGTATGAAACTTTTTAGCGTTTAAGTAACGATTACCGGTAAAAAACACTTGTTTGGCGTCGTAACAACCTGCTGCACGCAATACACCGCCAACATTAGTCGGGCTTTTAGGATTGATTAAACCAATTACCGCTTGTTGTTTGCTCATTACTCAGCGTCCTTTGTTGGCCACTCTGCAATGTACAAATCAAAGTCGTCTAGCTTTACATCGCAATCTTTTACTGTTTTGTCTTTTACAGAAATACCTAGCTCATGCATCTTTGTTTTATCGCCACTATTTAATAATGGGTGCCAAGAAGCCAAACCCCGGCCTTCATGTAAACGACGGTAACTGCAGCTTTGTGGCATAAAAAAGATGTCTTTAAGGTTTTCTTTTGTGAGTTTTACACAAGAAGGAACAAGCGTTTGGCGGTTTTCGTACTCGCTACAGCCACAGGTGTTGTTATCAAGATACTGACATACAATATTAGTAAATATTAATTGCTCACCTTCGCGTAACTGATCGGTGGCGGTAAATTCGTCTTCATCTTCGCTATCAATAAACGTATTTAAACAACATTTTCCGCATCCATCACAAATGGCTTCCCATTCGTTTTGACTCATGTCGCTTAAGCTTTTTTTAAGCCAAAATTGTGTATTTGCTAATTGTTGATCAAACATAGTTTACTCGTGCCCCCTAAAGAGCGCGCATTCTACCGTATTGCTGTAAATGGCGCAAAGCCAATACCCTTTCAAAGTACAGGCTTTGCGCTACAAATTAGCTTTGAGATTTAACCCAACGCTTAATTTTTTCCTCAAGGATTGGCATTGGCAATGCGCCATCAATTAATATTTGCGTGTGGAACGCTTTAATATCAAATTTATTGCCGAGTTCTTTTTTAGAAAAATCACGTAATTCTTGAATTTTAAATTGTCCTAACTTGTAAGAAAGCGCTTGGCCTGGCCATGCTATATAGCGCTCTACTTCAGCAATTACATCACTTTTAGCCATAGACGAATTTGCAAGCATGTAGTCTATACCTTGTTGACGCGTCCACCCTTTTGCATGAAAACCAGTATCAAGCACTAAACGCATAGCGCGTAATTGCTCATCCGATAAACGCCCGTACCACATATAAGGGTCGGTAAATAAGCCAAGCTCTTTGCCTAAGCTTTCTGCGTAAAGCGCCCAACCTTCTGCAAACACAGTGTAGCCACCAAATTTACGAAAATCAGGTAAGCCCTCTATTTCTTGCTGAAGTGCTATTTGAAAGTGATGGCCCGGGGCTGCTTCGTGAATTGATAAAGTTTCGAGTAAAAATTTAGGCTGCGCTTTTAAGTTATAAGCATTGATATAAAAAATACCAGGTCGAGAGCCATCAGGCGCCGGAGATGCGTATGATGCACCTGCTGCAGACTGCGCTCTGTATGCTTCAACCGCTTTTACAACGTAAGGTGCTTTGGGTGCGATGTTAAAAAGCAGAGGCAAACGCGCGTCTATTTTTTTCTTAACGTTTTCATATGCCGCAATTAACTCCTCAGGCGTGTCGTAGTAAAATTCATCTGAATCACGTAAATGGTCAAAAAATTCAGATAACTCACCTTTAAAGCCTACGGTTTCTTTTACTTTTTTCATTTCGCTTAGAATACGCGACACTTCACTTAAACCAATGTCATGAATTTCATCTGCAGATAAGCTAAGCGTCGTGTTTTTCTTAATTTGGTATTCGTACCATGCTTTACCGTTTGGTAAGTCACTATAACCAACGCTTTCTCGGCTATTAGGAATATACTGATTAGCTAAAAAGTCACTCATGCTTCTATAAGCCGGTACTAAGTGCTGCATAATCAATTGACGATACTGCGCTGTAATTTTTTGCTTTTGCTGTGCGCTAAACGAGTCTGGTAATTTTTTAATTGGTCCCCAAAATAGTGAGTCTTCAGCATTTTTAACTACATGAGCCGCAAATTGTGGCTG
>NZ_AUTP01000215.1:0-21547 GCF_000498075.1 Pseudoalteromonas sp. TAB23 | reverse complement strand
AAGCCAATATAAATCAGAGTGCACACCCGCAGCGGTCACTTCTCTACCCGCTCCAGGCCCCTGAATCACTAATGCGTTATCGCTATACCATTTGCTATTAATTACAAAAATATTATCGCCAGGTGTAAGGTTTGCTAACGCATCGCCATTAGGCACATACGCTATTCCCACTTTAGCAATTACTTCACCTTGTGTGATTTCTAACAAGCCCGTATATCTAAGTACTGAATTTTTAGACTTTGCTGTTACTGCATGCTCTTCGATGAACGCGTCTAGCTGTGCTTTTTTATTTAAAAAGTCATCCCAACTTCCCAGCGCAAGCTCATCTGGCATCAATGCCGATAAGCTAATATCGTCAAGTCCAAGCTCAACACCTAGCTCTCGGGCTAAAATAAGTAGCTTACGCTGCATATCTCGCCCAGATAAATCTTCGCGAGGGTCTGGCTCTGTGAATCCCATTTTCTGAGCTTCTAGTACCAACTCAGAGAATGGCCTTGTTCCATCATATTTACTGCATAGCCACGAAAGCGTGCCTGAGAAAACACCTTCTATACGTGTTATTTTATCGCCACTATTTTGCAAATCAGCCAAAGCAAAGTTAATAGGTAAGCCAGCGCCTACACTGGTGTTATATCGCCAATGTAAATTACGTTCTGTAATATTACTACGAAGTGCTTTATACCAAGTAGTCGGTGCTGTTCCAGCGTATTTATTAGCACTAATTAAATGACAGTTTCTATCTACAAAGTCTGGATATAACAAGCTAAATTGTTCACTTGCGGTAATATCAATTACAATTTTATGCTCGTAATCGAGCTCATTTATAGCATTCAGTAAATCTGCAGATTGATAGCTATTTGCCTCATGCTGCCATTGAGTTTTCCATTGCTGTGTATTAATACCACTTGCATTAAACAGCATTTTTTTAGAGCGAATTAGACCGACTAATTTAATACTAAAGTCATCCGATAAACGCTCAAATTGTGCCGATAACTGTTTAATGAAAACGTCGCCAACGTTACCAAGCCCCGCAACTATAATTGCGATTTCTTGGCCTTTATTAATTAGCTTATCGTGTAAGTCACTTTGTATATCACTATCTATAAATTGATCGGTAAGCAATAAAGCATAGCCAGTATCTTGATGGACAAAACGAGGTTTTATGCTGTGGAGTTTTAATAAATCTAATGCTTGTAAGCTTAATGTATTAACGTCTTGCTCAGGCGCTACAATTGCACAACCGTTTAAATTTGACTCGCTAATATTTGCCCTACCCGCAAAATAATTAATAACCAGATAAGTTTGTGCTGCAGGTACTACTAAATACACTTCACCATTATGGTTAAAGTGATGAAGGTTATGCTGAATAAGCTGACTAACACTTGCAACCTCACCTTCACTTAATCCTTCAACCATTAATAGGTCAACATTTTGCAACGTGGTTATAAAGCGCTTTTTCTTCGCTGAACCTTCTTTTACTATATCTGTTGGACTTGCTTGTACATCAAAACTACTGCGAACAGCTAGCTTAATATCTGTGTTTTTAAGTGGCGATAGTGTTTTTGCATGTAATACAGGGTTACCCAAGCGAGCTAATAAATTAGCCTGTCCACGGCAAATTTTGCCGTATTTAATCGCTTTTTGTACCTTGCGAGGATCAGTGCTATACACCCCCTGTGTATCAGTCCAAATGCATACTTGCTTAGCATTGCAATAATTTGCAAGTAGTGTTGCACTGTAGTCACTGCCATTTCGGCCAAGCGTTAC
Organism: Pseudoalteromonas sp. TAB23; assembly: GCF_000498075.1. Taxonomy (NCBI): domain Bacteria; kingdom Pseudomonadati; phylum Pseudomonadota; class Gammaproteobacteria; order Alteromonadales; family Pseudoalteromonadaceae; genus Pseudoalteromonas; species Pseudoalteromonas sp. TAB23. The sequence continues at coordinate 19,780 of NZ_AUTP01000215.1, read as the reverse complement.
AGTCTCGCCTTTGATATCTGCGGCAATAAACCCAGTAACAACATTTATTTTATTAGGCAAAATTAACTGCCCACATTGCTGCGCATTTTGCGCATGCATTAATTCGCCATCATTTAAGGTAAAAAGAGTACGCGCATCTTGAGCGCATGCCTCAATATTTAGCTGCTGTAAATAAGTAGCGAGTAAACGTGCTGACCACAGTTCGCCATGTGCAAGTAATGCAGCCTCTTTTAGCTGCTCAGCTTGAGCAAGTTCTGCAATATAGCTAAGTTCGATACTTAGTGTTTTAAGTGCACTTCGTTTTAAATCGGCTTCTAATAGCTGCTCTATTAAATCACTTTGATGGTTATTTAACTGCAGTAAAATATCAGCTACTGCTTGAGTATCTTGTTTTTGATAGCTTTGCCAAAGTAATACTAGCGTATCGGTTGTCTTACCCGCAGNGCAGCCGATACCACCACACAATCACCCGGTTGAGTATGTGTAATTATTATTTTTGCTACGCTTTGGTATCGCTCACTTGAGCTTAAACTTGAACCACCAAATTTATGTACACAATTGACCATATTAATCACCAAAGCGCCGGACGGGCTGCACTTAATTTAACGTTCCCACCAGAAGTGCCTGCACCTTTGCCTACACGGCCAACATTTTTATTTTGCCCTGGTTTTACAAGTTCAAACACTCGCTCAAAATCAGCGACTAAATCGTGTATATCTTCAATACCTACCGAAATACGAATAAGCGTATCGCCCACACCCGCTTCTAAACGTGCTGTTGCCTCCATACCTGCGTGCGTCATAGTTGCAGGGTGACAAATCAAGCTCTCTACGCCACCTAGTGACTCAGCTAAACTAAACGTTTTAAGACTAGTTAAAAATGCCGCAGCGTCATTTATATCGCCTTTAATATCAAAACTAACCATGCCACCAAAACCAAGTTGCTGTGCTTTAGCCAGCTCATGTTGAGGATGTGACTCAAGACCTGGGTAGTAAACTTGGCTTACATATTCAGAGCTTTCAAGATACTTAGCTATTGCCAGTGCATTTTCTTGATGCTGCCTTAGACGCACATTTAAAGTACGTAAACCACGAAGCGTTAAATAGCTATCAAAAGGCGCACCCGTAATACCAATGTTATTAGCCCACCAAGCAAGCTCATTGCCTAACTCTTGTGTTGCTGCAATAACAGCGCCGCCTACTACATCTGAGTGTCCGTTAATGTATTTAGTGGTTGAATGCACCACAATATCTACACCAAACTTAATAGGGTTTTGTAAGGCCGGCGACAAAAACGTGTTATCTGCAGCCACCAATGCACCGCATTGCTTTGCAATATCGGTAACCGCTTTAATATCTGTTAAACGAAGTACTGGGTTACTTGGGGTTTCTATCCAAATAAGCTTTGGTTTAATTACTAAAATTTGTTGAAGGCTTTCTTCTTTTGTTAAATCTAATATTTCGAGCTTTAGTAGTCCGCGTTTTTGTAAAGATGTAAATAAACGATAGCTGCCACCATAACAATCATGTGGAATTACTAACGTATCGTCACTATTAAGTAGCTGAGTAGCTAAATGCACGGCAGCCATGCCTGTAGCTGTAATTATGCCACGAGCGCCACCTTCAAGCTTAGCAAGCGTCTCAGCTAAAATATCACGATTAGGATTACCGCTACGACCATAATCATACTCACGCTTAGTATCAAAGTCGGCAAACGAATAAGTAGTCGATAAATAAATTGGCGGTACCACCGCACCATGATGTTTATCAGCATCAACGCCGTTACGTACAGCAATGGTCGCTTTGTTTTTTTCGCTCATATTCGTCACCTGATTAATTTGGATGTTTAGACGTCTAAAAGAGTAAGTTATCCGTTTTGATAAGTCAAAGTATTTTAAAGCTCTAGATGGCTAAAAGTAGAAGGGGCCTCTGCGAATAACACATTTTAGCTCACAAAAGTGTGCTTATCTTTACACCTACAATAGGCTTATTAAGATAGATCGGTATCTATTATTTGACTATCTTTTTTAAATCGATAGAATTTCACGCATATTTACACGCTTTTTATACCGTGTGAGAAATTAATAATCTGAGGCAACGATACATCTTATGGCTAAATGGAATGGTGAGTATATTCACCCATACGCAGAACACGGTAAAAAATCAGAGCAAGTTAAAAAGATCACCGTTTCGATCCCGCTAAATGTATTAAAGGTATTAACTGACGAACGTACACGTCGTCAAATCAATAACCTTCGCCATGCTACAAATAGTGAATTGCTATGTGAGGCATTTTTGCATGCTTTTACTGGCCAACCTTTACCAAATGACGATGACTTACGTAAAGATAACGCCGAAAAAGTGCCAGAAGAAGTTAAAAAAATAATGCAAGAAATGGGTCTAGAAGTACCCGTTTTAAACGAAGAATAAATATTACAAAGACAAAAAAACCTCAGTAATTACTGAGGTTTTTTTATGTCTAAATTTTATTGCATAGCTCTACTGTATAGATTTACTGCATATAGTTTTCAGGTAGCTCAATTTGTGCAACACCTGACTCAATAGCAGCAAGTGCAACAGCTCTTGCTATACGCGGCAGTAAACGTGGATCCATTGGTTTTGGAATAATATACTGCGCACCAAATTCTAGTTTATCTACACCAGCGGCTTTTAAAACTTCTGCAGGTACTGGCTCTTTGGCAATACTTCGAATAGCATCTACTGCAGCAATTTTCATTTCATCGTTAATAGCGCTTGCACGTACATCAAGCGCACCACGGAAAATAAACGGGAAACATAAAACATTATTAACTTGGTTAGGGTAATCAGAGCGCCCTGTTGCCATGATTAAATCGTTGCGTGCGCCGTGCGCAAGAGCAGGATCAATCTCAGGATCTGGGTTTGAACATGCAAACACAACTGGTTTTGCAGCCATTAGCTTTAAATCTTCAGCCGCTAATAAGTTAGGGCCAGAAACGCCTACAAATACATCTGCATCTGCAATTACATCTTGCAATGTACGCTTATCGGTATTATTAGCAAAAAGCTGTTTGTATTCATTTAAGTCATCGCGGCGAGTATGAATAACACCTTTGCGGTCAAGCATATAAATGTGTTCACGCAGTGCACCACACTTAATTAACAGCTCCATACACGCAACAGCGGCAGCGCCTGCACCTAAACATACAATAATTGCATCTTCAATTGACTTACCTTGTACTTCTAGCGCATTTAACATACCAGCAGCCGTTACAATGGCAGTACCGTGTTGATCGTCATGAAAAACAGGAATGCTACAACGCTCTATTAATGCTTTTTCAATTTCAAAACACTCTGGTGCTTTAATATCTTCAAGGTTAATGCCACCGAATGTGTCGGCAATATTGGCAACCGTATTAATAAAGTCTTCTGTTGTTTTGTGCTTAACTTCAATATCGATAGAATCAAGCCCTGCAAAACGTTTAAACAATAACGCTTTACCTTCCATTACAGGCTTAGAAGCTAAAGGACCTAAATTACCAAGGCCTAGAATTGCAGTACCATTAGTAATAACCGCAACCATGTTACCTTTACCAGTATATTTATAAGCATTTGCAGGATCTGCAGCTATTTCACGTACAGGTTCGGCAACACCTGGGCTATACGCAAGTGCAAGATCATGAGCCGTTTCAGCTGGTTTTGTAAGCTCAATGCTAATTTTACCTGGTACGGGATGTGAGTGGTAATGTAGTGCTTGTTCACGAAAGTCAGACATAACGCGATTGTATCCTGCAATTTAAGTTAAAGTGAGAGATGGAGTCTTGGGGTACGATACCCTTATTATTTTTAAATTCCAAGCAATATCAGGTCTATCCTGTTATATGCTATATCCTTTAATTTTAAGAGGTTTTTCAGTAACTTTGCAGGATTATATCGACATTTAATAAATAAAAATTCACCTAAAAAGTAAGTTTTAAGGTGCTTTTATACCTATCAAAATCTTATAAAATGTATACTTAAAGTAACAGCATAAACTTAGAATAACAGCCTACTACCCTACTTTAAAAACAGATAAGCCCACGTTAGCTACTTTTATCAACCTAGTTAAAAATTGTACTATTTAAAATATAGAGAATATCTATCGATTTGTCTGTAAAGGATTATGCATACTCAGAATAAGAATAGGAAATAGTTATGCAAAAGGAGGGGATAGTTAAAATCAACGAAATAATACCAATCTGCTTATATATGGGGTCTATTTAACGTTAAGAAAATTACGCTAGAACTAGGCAAAAATTTTTGTATCTAGTTGTTTTAAATAAAAAAATTTTAACGACGTTATGGTGCAATTTAATTCGTTAAATTGCTCAAAGATTTATGCAGGTTGGTTTAAGCTAATAAATAACAAATTTTAGGCACAAAAAAAGCACCCTAAGGTGCTTTTTTTAACTAAACAGCAATAATTACTTCTTGCTGGCAAGTGCACCGAAGCGCTTGTTGAAGCGATCAACACGTCCGCCAGTGTCTAAAACTTTTTGCTTACCAGTGTAAAACGGGTGACACGCAGAACATACGTCTAAGTGAATGTCTTTACAAAGAGTTGAGCTAGTTTCGAATTTATTTCCACATGAACATGTTGCAGAAATTACTTCATACTTAGGGTGAATACCTTCTTTCATAGGAACCTCTAGTTAAGGCCGCATCGCTCTCCAAACCCGGAGTTTGGCACCATACGTCGTTAAAACAAATTTGTTGGTGGCGGATTTTATCCAACAACCTCCCCCCACACAAGTATTTATTTATATTTTTGCCAAAAAAGTGAACAATCTCTTTCTCAAGCACTATTGCTAGTAGGTTTTTAGCGTTATTTTTAGTACATTACAGCATTAATTTTACGGGTTGAGTTGTTATGAGTTTTGTTGAAGTTGCTATTAAAGTTCCGCTTCCACGCACCTTTGATTATAAAATAGAAGAACAGCTCAGTGGCTTATCAACTCCTTTACTACCTGGCATGCGGGTTTTGGTACCTTTTGGTAATCAAAAAAAAGTAGCGGTTGTTCTGGGTATTAAAAGCAGTACCGACGTCCCTTTAAATAAAATTAAAAATATTATAGAGGTAATAGACGACGCCCCTATTTTAAGTGCCCAGCATTTAGAACTCCTTAGCTTTACTGCCCGCTATTATTGCTATCCATTAGGCGAAACTATTCATATAGCGCTACCTGGTGCACTTCGCCAAGGTGAATCGCCTGATAAAACCAGTATTAATATGGTTGCCCTGACAGAAAAAGGTGCAAAAGTACCGTCATTAAAAGCTAAAACACAGCTCAACCTATTAAAGCAGTTATCGCAATCAGGTAAGTCATCATTAACTGAGTTAAAAGCACTGGGCTTTAGTAAAAAAACAATAGATAGCTTAATAGATAAAGAACTCATAACACAAACTATTGAGCACGATAACCAATGGCAAAGTGTTGCTCCAACCGTCGGTAGTAAACCAGTACTTAATAAAGAACAAGCGGTTGCTTGCACAGCTATAAATCAAAGTACTGGCTTTAGCAGCTTTTTATTAGAAGGCGTAACGGGCAGCGGTAAAACCGAAGTGTATTTACAGTGCCTAGAAGAAGTACTCAAACGTGGCGAGCAAGCCCTCGTACTCGTGCCCGAAATCGGCCTAACACCACAAACCGTAAACCGTTTTCGCCGCCGCTTTCCTGATACACCCATTATGCTTTGGCACTCTGCACTTACCGACAACGAACGCTTACAAACATGGCGCTTTTGCGAAAAAGGCAGTTGTGCGATAGTTATTGGCACACGTTCGAGTATTTTTCTGCCATTTTTAAAACTCGGTATGATTGTTGTTGATGAAGAACACGATTCATCATTTAAACAACAAGATACCCTTCGTTACCATGCTCGTGATTTAGCCGCTTACAGAGCTTTTCAGCATAAAATTCCGCTTATATTAGGCAGCGCCACACCCGCGCTTGAAACACTACACAAAGCAATTAATAACAAATACCAGCTATTAAGTTTAACCGAGCGTGCGCAAACAGCGACTGACAACCAGTTTAAGTTACTCGATATGAAAGGTCAGCCCGACCAAGCAGGTATTGCACATGCAAGCCTTGCTACCATGCGTCAGCACTTAAATCGCGGTAAACAGGTTATGGTATTTTTAAATCGCCGAGGTTTCTCACCCACCCTTATTTGCCATGAGTGCGGTTGGTTGAGCGAGTGTAAACGATGCAGTACCAGCGCTACATTTCATAAAGCGATTGGGCAAATGATCTGTCATCACTGTGGCGACCAGTACCCTGTCCCTCACCAATGCCCTGACTGTGGAAGTACGCAAATATTTCCTAACGGTAAAGGCACAGAGCAAATTGAAGAGTTTTTATCGACCGAGTTCCCTGATACACCCGTTACTCGTATAGACCGCGATTCAACTCGCCGTAAAGGTAGCCTTGAAAAAGCACTTGATGAAATAAATCTAGGCGGCGCACGCATTTTAGTGGGCACACAAATGCTTGCCAAAGGCCATCACTTTGCAGATGTAAGCCTTGTTATAATTTTAGATGTAGATAGCGGCTTATACTCATGCGACTTTAGAGCAACAGAACACTTAGCGCAATTAGTCACCCAAGTAGCGGGGCGTGCTGGACGTTCAGGAGAGCCTGGTCAAGTGTTATTACAAACACACTTTCCAGAACACCCTCTTTTACAAGATTTAGTTAATAATGGTTACCAAGACTTTGCCCGCTTTGCTCTTAGTGAGCGCGATGATGCTGACTTACCGCCCATTACAAATATGGCCATTGTGCGTGCACAAGGACATAGTATTAAACTAGTAGTCGATTTTTTGACGGATTTGGTTCCTGTGAATGGGGTATCTGGTATACAATTGCTCGGTCCGATCCCTGCCCCACTTGAAAGAGTCGCAGGTATGTATCGTTTTCAATTGCATATTCAAGCGCAAGATCGTCGCATATTACATCAGTACCTTGCGCAAATGGTTGATTATTTAAGTACCAGTAAACTTGCACAAAAAGTACGCTGGAGCTTAGACGTAGACCCTATAGACATGATTTAGGTTAAGGCCAAAATAACACCATGGCACAGCACGATTATATTAATAAAAAGCCTGCAGGCAGAAACAGTAAAAAAAACGCACCCGCTAAAAAACCATTTCCTATTCTTTTAGCCGTTATAGCCATCTTACTTGTAGGTGGTTTTGCCTACACACTATGGTTTATAAAAAGTAATGCCGATCCAAAACTTGTCGAAAAACAAGCTAACCCAACTGCACCCGCAAAAGTAGAAGTTGTTATTCCACGTACACCGGAATTTATTAAAGAAATTAGAAACCACGAGATTCAAGTTGAAGTAAAAGAACTTGAGCAAAAAGGTCCTTATGTTATGCAATGCGGTTCGTTCAGAACTCATGCACAAGCTGAATCATTAAAAGCTAAAATCGCATTTGCAGGGCTCATTTCTGAGATAAAACAGGCTGAAGGCAGCAATGGTACTTGGTATAAAGTACGTTTAGGCCCTTATAAAACCAAACGCCAAGCCGAAAGCGATAAAAACAAACTTAAACGTGTAAAAATAGTCGGCTGCGGAATTTGGGGCTGGACTTGAAAATAAACCATTCACCCATATAACCTCATCATAATCGTTTTTTACGAGTTGCCTCTGCAGCTCGATGATGAGGAATAACATGACTACTATCGTAAGTGTTCGCCGCGGCGACAAAGTTGTAATTGGCGGCGATGGCCAAGTTTCACTTGGTAACACCGTAATGAAGGGCAACGCCCGCAAAGTTCGACGTCTTTATAATGGCAAAGTAATCGCTGGTTTTGCCGGCGGTACTGCTGATGCCTTCACTCTTTTCGAACGTTTTGAAAGCAAATTAGAAATGCACCAAGGTAACCTAACTAAAGCCGCAGTAGAAATGGCTAAAGATTGGCGAAGTGACCGTGCACTTCGAAAACTCGAAGCGCTGCTCGCCGTAGCAGACGAAACAGCATCTTTAATTATTACCGGTAATGGCGATGTAGTTCAGCCAGAAAACGATTTAATTGCAATTGGTAGTGGTGGTAACTTTGCGCAATCAGCTGCAACCGCCCTTTTAGAAAATACAGATTTAAGCGCTCGTGAAATAGTAGAGAAAAGCTTAACTATTGCAGGCAACATCTGCGTATTTACTAATAACTTCCAAACAATCGAAGAATTATAATAGGAACTATTATGTCTGATATGACCCCAAGAGAAATTGTTCACGAGCTAGATCAGCACATTATAGGTCAGGCTAAAGCTAAAAAAGCAGTCGCTATTGCGCTTCGTAATCGCTGGCGCCGTATGCAATTAAATGAAGATTTACGCAGTGAAGTAACACCAAAAAATATACTAATGATTGGCCCAACTGGTGTAGGTAAAACAGAAATTGCCCGCCGTTTAGCAAAACTTGCTAACGCACCATTCATTAAAGTAGAAGCGACTAAATTTACTGAAGTTGGTTATGTTGGTAAAGAAGTAGATACGATCATACGTGACCTCGTTGATGTTTCAATTAAAATGACTCGCGAACAGCAAACTAAAAAGTTTAAACATCGCGCCGAAGAAGCAGCAGAAGAGCGTATTTTAGATGCACTTTTACCACCGGTTAAAGATCAATATGGCGAAAGCCAACGCGACGATACTTCATCTACTCGCCAAACATTTCGTAAAAAATTACGTGAAGGTCAATTAGATGATAAAGAAATCGAGATTGAATTAGCGCAAGCTCAATCAAACGTAGAAATTATGGCGCCTCCTGGTATGGAAGATATGACCAACCAGTTACAAAGCATGTTTCAAAACATGGGCGGCGATAAACGCACTAAACGTAAGTTAAAAATTAAAGAGGCCTTCAAACTATTAACGGAAGAAGAAGCCGCTAAATTAGTAAACCCTGAAGAGCTAAAAGAACAAGCTATTTTTGCAGTAGAGCAAAACGGTATTGTGTTTATAGATGAAATAGACAAAATTTGTAAACGTGGTGATTCTTCAGGCCCTGATGTGAGCCGAGAAGGTGTTCAGCGCGACTTACTACCGCTAATTGAAGGCTCCACTGTAAATACTAAGCACGGAATGGTTAAAACTGACCATATGCTGTTTATTGCCTCTGGTGCGTTTCAGATGGCAAAGCCATCAGATATGATCCCAGAGCTACAGGGCCGCTTACCGATTCGAGTAGAACTTGAAGCACTTACTGCAGATGACTTTAAACGCATCCTTACAGAGCCTCATGCATCGCTTACCGAGCAACAACGAGAGCTGCTTAAAACTGAGCAGGTATCGATTGAGTTTAGCGACGATGCAATTGAGCGTATTGCCAAAGCAGCTTGGCAAGTTAACGAGAAAACCGAAAACATCGGTGCTCGTCGTCTACACACTGTAATGGAAAGATTGATGGAAGAAATTTCATACGACGCTTCTGAAAAAGCAGGCTCGTCATTAGTAATCGACGCCGCTTATGTTGAAAAACACTTAGGTGCACTTGTTGAAGATGAAGACTTAAGCCGCTTTATTCTATAAAACGAATATAAACGTTATACTAAAAGCCTCCAGATTGGGGGCTTTTTAATGGGATATATTAAATGAAACACGTAACAAAAGTGCATTACCACAGTGTAAGTAAAAATCTAGATGTTTACTTTGATGATGACAGTAAAGCTGTATTTAGCTGTGAGTTTTTACGTGTACACTCCCCTTCAGCTGAAGTGCAGGGCCATGGCTCTGGCCCAATGAAGCTAGTACTTAATAAGCAAGCTGTAGGAATAAAAAGTATTGTACCTGTTGGGCATTACGCACTTCGTTTAGATTTTGACGATGGCCATAACAGCGGACTATTTAGCTGGCGCTACTTTGAAAAACTACAACAGCAACAAGATACATTGTGGAGTGAATATTTAGCGCGGGTAACTGAACACGAAAAAAGTAAAGATAGCGTGCCTATAAAATTTGTTCCTTAAACTTTATAGGCCCGTTCTATTAAGCGTTATTAAACCTTAAATTTATCAATTGCAGTGAACAGAACGCGAGCCTGCTCAGAGACCTCTTCACTTGTTTGCGCATTGTTAGCAGCATGTTCAGTTGCGTCTTGTGCAATATCGCGAATTCTTACTACATTTTTATTAACCTCTGATGCCACTTGGCTTTGCTCATCAATAGCAACTGCTATTTGAGAGCTCATTTCCATTATTGTTTGTACATCTTCAGTAATTGCGCCTAATAGCTCACCTGCTTTAATTGCTTGCGAGGCACTTTCATCACCTTGAGAGCGACATTTGTGCATAATACTCACCACTTCTTGAGTACGCTGCTGTAAGGTACTTATAATACCTTCAATCTCACTTGTAGACTCTTGAGTACGCTTTGCTAATGAACGAACCTCATCTGCAACAACAGCAAAACCACGACCATACTCACCAGCACGGGCCGCTTCTATTGCCGCATTAAGTGCAAGTAAATTTGTTTGATCTGCAATCCCTCGAATTACATCAAGCACTGAACCAATTGTTTCACCATCTTTTTCAAGTTGCGACACTACATTTGATGCATTCCCCAGCGAATCAGATAGGGCCCTAATGTGCTTAACGGTAGAATCTACTTCACTACGCCCTTGTTGTGCACTTAAATTTGTTGACTCTGCTTTTTTCGCAGCCGCTTCAGTATTATGTGAAATATCCTGAATCGTCGCCTGCATTTNCTGCCGTTGCAACCATGTCGGCTTCATGTAGTTGCTCTTGCATACCAGAGCTTGTTGCTGCGGTACTTTGTGATAAATGCTCTGTTGCTACATTAAGCGTGTTTAAAGCACCATTAACTTCGTTAATTAAGTTCTTAAAATCGCCTATTAAGCTATTAAAGTCGACCGTCATGGTGGTAATTTCGTCTTTACCAGTTTGCTCTATCATCACGCTCAAATCATTATTACGACGAATATCGTTAATGGTGTGATAAACCCGCTCAATAGGTACAATAATGGAGTGGCTTGTAAAATAAACGAGCGCTAATACAATCACACCTGCAATCACAAATACCAAAATAGCTAAAAATTGAGCCTGCTCTACACTTTGCTCTACTTGTAACTTAGTGTCTTTAACGATTTTAGAAACAATGGCGTCGCTTTTATCTACACTGTCACGCATTACTCCAAGTGCGCCTGACTCAAGATCTAGCCCTAGCTTAGTTTGCGCCTGCACAAGTGTTTGAAATTCGCTTTGGTATATATCAATCAAAGGATTAATTTGTGCTTTATAGTCGCTTGGCAGCTGTGCTGCAGCTATCTGCTGCTTAAATGTATTAATTCCCTCATTAAAACGCCCTAGGTACTTAATATCAAATCTCAGCATGAAATCTTTTTCTGAGCGTCTTAGTTGCAGCATTGACGACAGCAGTTGGTAATTTTGCTGCTCTTTTAATAGTTGCTCAACTTCATGAACCGAGCTTCTAAGCTTGCCATATAACCCGTCGGTCGGGGTTAAACCAATCTCTTTTTGAAGCTTAACAACAGTATCAAAATCATTATTATAGCTATTTATTAGTTGCTCAAAGCGCTGGACCTGCTCCTGTGCAATACCTTGGTTAGCCATTAACTGTTGTAACTTTTTTACTATATCACTTAACTGCTCAAAATCCGTTTCAAATGCAGTTAACGCGTCTTCTTGTTTATAAAACAAAAAGTTTTTTTCATGTTTACGCAATGCTAATGCATGTACGTTGAGCTCTTCTGCTAATTGAATAGTCTTGTTTAAGCTCAAGGTTGTACGTGATTCAAAAATAATCACGCATAAAAGGACCACCATTGCTAAACCAACAACGACTGCGTTTAGTTGTAAACGTCGTTTAATTGTTAAGTTTTGTAAAAAATTCATCGCTAACGCCTTTTTTAAATATGCATTTGTATTATAGCTAATAGATCAAAAGCGACTAATTAATTTAACTTTTTATTATTGGTAATTCTAAACAGTTTAAATGTGATGGCTATAAGGCGACACTATCCCACAAACCTTTATGTAACGATTGTGTGTTATTCCATTGTTGTTTAACCAACCAATCAATTAAAGGCGCGGGATCGCTGGGGTAATTTATTTGCTTGTTTTGCGGCGCGCTATTCCAATCATCAAGGGCTTGTGGGTTTAAATAGTTCATAACATGCGCCATGCCCATGGCAAATAAAGTTTGTGCATTTGCTGCTTGCTCAAACTGACCATCTAAAGGCTTTAATAGTAACTTTTTACCTAACTTAAGCGCTTCACTGGCAAGCTCAAATCCCGCGTTACCAATAACACCACTTGTGTTTGCTAAGTCGTTTAAAAAGCCAGAACGTGAAGGGGCTCGTAAATGTATATGTCCAAAAGACTGATTGCTGGCATTTGGGTGATAGCAATAAAATTCTTTTTCGGGAAAGTCTTTTAAATAATCAACAACGCTATCTAAGTTTTCGAAAGGTAAATATACCAATACCTTGTTCATTACTGCTACAGGGTTGTCGTGATTATGATGAGCAATAAAAGGCGGTATTATATTATTTGCAAATGGTTGCCAGTGCACGCCTAAGTAGGTAGTCGCTGGTGCATAATGCTTGATAAGTGATTTTCTCAGGACGCCACGACCAAACATAGGTACGTTATCTGACAAAAATGCTGCTTGGTGACTAATGCCAATAACGGGTATACCTGCCCGTTTTGCAGCCCATGCTGTGACTGGCTCAAAGTCATTAAGTACAAAATCGTACTGTTTTATCTCAAGCGATTTTATATCACTCACCAACTTACAAATTCGCATGTTTTTAAGTGTTTTTAAATTTTTAACTTGCCCATTTTCAGTGCTAAACGATAAACCACGATACGCTTTATAATCTGAGAATTCGTGCATATCAAAGTAATCTTTATTTGCGCGCCCTGAAAACACATAATCAACATCAATACCGAGCTTATTAAAGCAGCTTGCCATAACCCGAGCGCGCGTTATATGACCATTACCGGTACCTTGTACTCCATACAATATTTTCATGCAGGCACCACAAGTGCTAACGCAAATAAACCACAAAAACTACCAATCGTTGCGCCTATTATAATATCAGCAGGAAAGTGCACACCCAATACCACACGAGACATAGCAACGCCGGTAGCCCAACTAAATAGTAGTAACGCATATTCTGGAAAAAAATGGCTTAATATAATTGCCACTAAAAAGGCAGCTGCACTGTGACCCGATGGTAAACTAAATTTATCGCTTGGTACTATATAGGCATTTGTTACTAAGCAGTCGCATGGACGGATCCGAGCAAATCTATTTTTAGCTAGTAGGTAAATAGGTCTTTCTATAGCAAAACCAATTAATATAGTAACAGGCAATAATTGATGCTGTTCATTATTACTAAGCCACCACACTGCTAAGCATATTAATATATAAAGCTCACCATCACCGCTTTTAGACAAACCAAAGGCCATTGTTTTAAACCACCTCGGTGAATTGCAATTAAACAAAGTTAAAAATAATTGCTCATCTATCTGAGTTACCTTTTTAAGCATATTATTATTCATCACCATCCCTCATTGCATAACATATGAACACCGATTTAGCTTATGTGTTGTAAATAACAATTGAGTGACGCTTTTAATACACTATTATTGCGATTAATGATTTAGCGCTTGTTTTGCCTAAATTTACTGCGATTAAGTCGTTGTTATTGCTTATAAGGAGGGTATACTGAGATATAAATTAATGTACCTTTTGAGGATAAAATAATGGATTACAGCACTTCTGATTTATGCGACCACTTTGCTGACGTGGTTGACGTGCTAGAGCCAATGTTCATCAACTTTGGTGGTCGACACAGCTTTGGTGGCCGCATTAAAACGGTTAAATGTTTTGAAAATAATGAACTGATCCGCGAATTACTTTCTCAAGACGGTACAGACTTAGTGCTTCTTATTGACGGTGGTGGCTCAACTCGCCGTGCACTTATTGATATTGAATTGGCCGAACTTGCACTTGAAAATAACTGGAATGGTATTGTTGTTTACGGCGCAGTACGCCACGTTGATGAGCTTGAAGAACTTGATTTAGGCATTCAAGCAATTGCTTCTATCCCTGTTGCAGCTGACAGTGAAGGTGCTGGCGAGGATGCTATAGGCGTTAACTTTGCCGGTGTATCATTTTTTGATGATGACTTTATTTATGCCGATAGTACTGGCATTGTTTTATCTGCAGAAGAATTAGAATTGGAAGTTGTAGAAGTATAACGTGACCTCCCATTTAAAAGTATATGATGAAAGCGCGGTTAGAGCACTTTGCTCTAACCGCGTAAATGAAAAAAAAGCATGGCAATCAATGGCCTTGCTAGACACTCAAGTAAACCTGCAACAAGCACTTATTGACGCAGCTCAATTTGGCATTCGCTACGTACTTCTTGGTATTTGCGAAGATATTGGCCCAAAAGCCAATTTAGGAAATGGCGGTGCAAACGAAGCATGGCCTGCTTTTTTAAAACGTTTTTTAAACCAACCTCATAATCAATTTATTGCCACTCAAAAAGTACTTTTATTGGGTGAAGTAAATACTGATGATTTAATGGCGCAAAGCAACCAACTTAATAATCAGCAAGCCCAGCAGTTAACTCAATTACGAGATTTATGCCAACAACTTGATGAACGCGTAGAGTCAGTATTAAGCCTTATTTTTAAAGCAGGGCTTGAGCCAATCGTCATTGGCGGAGGTCACAATAATTGCTTAGGTATTATTCGCGCGCTAAGTAAGTCAAAAAACACGCCTGTTAATACTATCAATTTTGACCCTCATGCCGATTTTAGAGAATGTGAAGGTCGCCATAGTGGTAATGGCTTTCGCTACGCGTATAACGAGCAACATCTAAGTAATTACCATGTTATTGGCTTACATGAATTAAAAAACAATCAAGCAATTATAGATGCAATGAGTGAAGCTAACTTTAAATTTGATAGCTATCAATCTATACAAGTTAAGCGAAAAATTACACTAACGCAGGCAATTGAAAGTGCACTAAGTAATTTTAATGATTTACCGCTGGGTGTTGAAGTTGATTTAGATAGTATTACTTATATGCCAGTTAGTGCGTATACATATTGCGGATTTAGTGTGAGTGACACTGAGCACTTTGTGCATTTAGCTGCAAGCCATCGCTACTCTAAGTACTTACACTTATGTGAAGCAGCGCCTAGCCAGCACCCTAACGGAGTTGAGGCCGGATCTGCCCATGTAGGGCAAGTGATTAGTGCACTTGTAAATAGCTACCTACAAGCCAAAGAAAACACTTAACGTTGTTGAACCGATCGCCACTCTTTTAGCCAGCTCATTAAACCGATACTACTTAGCGGATGACCAAAGTAATAACCTTGTGCAGCATAACCTTTTAAGCTTTTTACAAACTTAAGTTGTTCAAGTGTTTCTACTCCTTCAAAAATTACTTTTGTTTTTTGTTGGCTATGCATATCAACCATTCCACCAACTAAACTGCGTATATTGTTTTGATTACTAAAGTCAGCGGTAAGTGAAGGTGAAACCTTAATATACTCAACCGCTAAACTTGGTAACTTAGAAAGTAGTACTGGATTATCACCAAGTCCATCCACACATACTTTTAAGCCTATGTTATTAAGTCTTGCGATCATGCCTCGGCCTTTGTCATCTAAACCAGCAAAAATATGTAAAGGGCATTCAACAATTAAGTCTCCCGCCTCTAAGTGATGTTCATTTATAACAACATCAACAAATTCAACAAACTCTTCATTTAGCATTTCAGGGCCAAATACGTTAATGCTAAGCGGTATAGAAATACCTTCTACTCTAAGCGCCATTGCAAGCTCAGCGGCTCTCTCCATTACAAATTTAGCAAGCGGGTAACCAAGCCCTGCTATTCTTATGTCGTCAATAAAACGATTAGCAGATAAAATTCCTTGCTTAGGGTGCTGCCAACGCAGTAGTAATTCTAAAAACTCAATTTGACCGTTTTCGTTACAAATTATAGGTTGAAAATAGAGTTCTAATTCGCTCGAAAAATCAATATTTGCCAATTCTTTTAGTCGCGCTTGTTGCTCTCGCAGTTCAATCATCATTTGTTGATGATAAGGCACAACCTTGCGATTTGGATGGCTATCGAGTGCTAGGTATGCGTACGATATTAAATTATCAAAGTTATTGTCTTGCTCATTACAATCAACATAGCTCGCCCTCGCTTTTACCTCTACAGTGCAGTTAGCAACATTAAATGGCTTAAGCGTTGCACCCAGTATTTGTTCAATAACCAACTCATGCAAATGTTTTTGATTCGCAAAACTACAAATAAATGCAAAGTTAAGGCCCCCTAAGTGGGCTAGCTTTTCTTGCCCAACTAAAGTCACTATTTCGTCACTTGAAAGCAGTTCTTTTATTCGATTAGCCGATTGTGCTAAAAGTATATCGCCAAAGTCACGTCCAATGTGCTGGTTAACTTGTTCAAATCCTTCAAGACGAATAACGATTAACGCTGCACTTACTTGCTTATTGTCGCACCATGCATAGTAACCTTGACGTAACTGTTTTCTATCTGCAAAAACCGAAAGCGGAGACTCTTCAATAAATGCATCACCTGTAGGTTCTGGCTCTATCACTACTTCTATTTCAGCGCTTTCATCATTTAAAAAACCAACAATAGCTAATAATAATATCGCTAACACAACCCAAAATAACGGAACTTCCAATAATAAATGAGCTGAAAATAGAACAACAAATAAAAGACCAGCCATTGAGCTGGTAATAATCATGCTCCAATTATTTCGCTCGAAGGCTTGCCATAAATGAAAACAAAATCCAAAGGCAAGTAAAATGGCAAGCCAAGCTGCGCCCGTACTCAAAATAGCCAAACCAACAGCTGCTGTGCATAAATAGCTAAATTTAATACTGGCATTTTTAACGGCAAATAAAGTGGCAATCATCGCCATCAATAGTGCACCACTAAAAAAAATTGGGAAATTACTGTCGGTTAGTATGTTCAAATTAACGGCATCCGTATTCGCTAAAAAAGTTTAAACCAGGTTATATGTGGGTAAAAATAATACAAATTAGTTAATTCTACCCAAAATCCATAAATTTAACAGTTTATTTACGCCAAATTGGTAACTTAATTGTGATGGATGACTTATTTGCCAATGCGCAATATCAGCTCTTGCACCAACCTTTAAAATACCACGGTCGTCTAACCCTAGTGCTTTAGCAGCATTGCGAGTAACACCTGCCAATGCTTGCTCGGGTGTTAATCTAAACAATGTGCATGCCATATTCATCATCAAGTGCACTGAGCACAGCGGTGAAGTGCCAGGATTAAAATCACTCGCAATAGCTATAGGTACTTTATATTGATTAAGTAACTCAATAGGTGGGAATTTAGTTTCTCTTAAAAAATAAAATGCACCGGGCAATAACACCGCGACCGTCCCAGCGTTTGCCATGGCTTTTACACCCTCTTCATCGAGATGCTCAATATGATCTGCCGAAAGGCCATTGAACTGCGCCACCAGCTCAGCACCATGTTGATTAGATAACTGCTCAGCATGGCATTTTACTGGGAGGTTATGCTTTTTAGCCGCCTCAAAAACACGTTTGGTTTGCGAATAACTAAAGCCTACATTTTCACAAAATACATCGACTGCATCAGCAAGATTATTAGCCACTACCTGATCAAGCATGTCAGTACATACCAAATCAATATATTCATCAGCACGGCCTTTGTATTCAGGCGGTAGAGCATGCGCCCCTAAAAAAGTAGTTTTAATATCAATAGGATGATGCTCACCTAATAAACGAGCTACTTCTAATATTTTTATCTCGTTTTCAGTATCTAGCCCATAGCCTGACTTTATTTCAACAGTGGTTACACCTTCTTTTAACAACGTATTTAAGCGATCTTTTGCATCAACAAATAATTGCTCACAGTCGGCTGCTCTCGTCGCTTTAACCGTACTTGCTATGCCACCGCCTTGTGCCGCAATTTGCTCATAACTTACACCCTGCAAGCGCTGCTCAAACTCTTGCGACCTTGAACCTGCAAACACTAGATGCGTATGACAATCTATTAAGCCCGGCGTTAACCACTGCCCTTTTATACTCAATGTCGGCGTTGCAAACACATCAAAACTGGGCAACGTTGCTTGCTCTCCAATCCACGCAATTTTACCATTTTTAATAGCTATAGCAGCATTTTCGATTGCGCCATAAGGGGCATTTATATTGCTATCCATAGTGGCAATATTGGCATCAGTTAAAAGTAAGTCGATTTCTTCTAACTCATAATTTTTTGTTGTGCTTTGCATTTTACAGCCCTTTTTACGCCGAGAGTGATGAAAATATAGTCTAACAACCCACCTTGTATATACAAGGCAATTGTGTCATCTTATTTATATAGTTTATTTTTAATGTAACCAT
Source organism: Pseudoalteromonas sp. TAB23 (assembly GCF_000498075.1). Taxonomy (NCBI): domain Bacteria; kingdom Pseudomonadati; phylum Pseudomonadota; class Gammaproteobacteria; order Alteromonadales; family Pseudoalteromonadaceae; genus Pseudoalteromonas; species Pseudoalteromonas sp. TAB23. The sequence goes on along the minus strand of NZ_AUTP01000215.1, from coordinate 1,310 downwards.
AAATTTAATGACGACACCTAAATTTGCGCAAATAAAACAATTCATTGTTGATAAAATTCGCAGCGGTACGTGGCAAGAAAACCAACGTGTTCCCTCTGAAAACGAACTAAGTAGTCAATTTAGTGTCAGCAGAATGACAGCCCGCCGAGCACTAAGCGAGTTAACCGAGGCAGGNCCCGCAGCCAAGGGTTAGGTACATTTGTAGCCACATTTAAATCGCAGTCATCGTTACTCGAAATAAAAAACATTGCTGATGAAGTAAAAGAACGTAACGGCAACTACACCTGTAGTGTACTTATACTTGAATCAATAAATGCAGTCGCACCTATTGCCATTGCGCTTGGTGTTGAGATTGACAGTGTTGTATATCGAAGTGTACTCGTTCATAACGAAAACGACAGCCCCTTGCAGCTAGAAGAGCGTTTTGTAAACCCTGCGCTTGCGGCTGGTTACTTACAACAAGACTTTAGCACGCTTACACCTCATGAGTATCTATCTAGTGTTGCACCACTTACCCAAGCGAGGCATACCGTAGAGGCTATTATGCCAAACAGCGAAATGTGCCAATGGTTAAATTTATATAACGAAGAGCCATGCTTACAAGTTATTCGACGCACATGGTCTATTAACGGCATTGTAAGCTTTGCGCGCCTTGTATCACCAGGCAGTAAATATCGCTTAGGTGGACACTTAACATTTAAAAAATAACAAACAATAGCGCTTACTGCGCTTTTTTTATAACAAATCACCTTGTATATACAACAGGAGCAAAACATGAACAACCGACTCGACACAAGTCGCGTAATACGTGCACCTCATGGCGATAAAATAAGTGCTAAAAGCTGGCAAACTGAAGCTGCTAAGCGCATGCTAATGAATAATCTAGACCCTGAAGTTGCAGAACATCCTCATGCACTTGTTGTATATGGTGGTATTGGCCGAGCAGCTCGTGATTGGCCAAGTTATGACAAAATTATAGAAACCCTCGATAGACTCGAAAACGACGAAACTCTGCTTGTACAATCAGGAAAACCCGTTGGTGTATTTAAAACCCACAGTAATGCCCCTCGTGTACTTATTGCCAACTCAAACCTTGTTCCACACTGGGCGAATTGGGAGCACTTTAACGAGCTCGATAAAAAAGGCTTGATGATGTACGGACAAATGACAGCGGGTTCTTGGATTTATATTGGCTCGCAAGGCATTGTACAAGGCACTTACGAGACCTTTATAGCCATGGCAAAGCAACATTTTTCAGGCAGTGCTAAAGGCAAGTGGGTATTAACGGGTGGCCTTGGTGGTATGGGCGG
>NZ_AUTP01000214.1:0-1520 GCF_000498075.1 Pseudoalteromonas sp. TAB23 | reverse complement strand
GGTGCTGCATTTTTAGTCGCATACTTAGTGCTTGCGTTCTTTTTAGCCTACCCCGCTTTAATGGCTGAACTTATGATTGGTCGTCATGGCCAAGCAAACGCGGTTTCATCACTTCAAAAAATATCTAATAAGCCATGGCAAAAACACTTTGCCTTTATTGTTGGTTTTGGCGGTATTTTATGTGCTGGCTTTATATTAAGTTTTTACGCGATTGTTGCCGGTTGGATGCTCAGCGCTACAGCTGAACCCATAGCTACTCTTGTCGGTGCCGACACAGCATCGACATGGTTAAGTGAGCAATCACTTACCCGAAACACCATATTCACTCTCGTCTTTATCGTACTAACTGTCGCTATTATCAGTAGAGGCGTTGAGAACGGTATTGAAAAATGGTCAAAACGTTTAATGCCCGCTCTTTTGGGGATTTTATTTGCACTTATTGCTTATGTAATGACCCAAGATGGCGCAATGGAGGGTTTAAAGGCTTACTTAGTTCCTGATTTTTCGTCTATTTTTGACGCAAAACTATTAGTTAGCGCACTAGGACAAGCTTTTTTCTCTTTATCGCTAGGTACTAGCGTAATGATTATTTACGGCTCGTACATTAGCAAAAAAGAAAATCTTGTTTCTTTAGGTGCCTATGTAACCCTTATTGATGTATTTATAGCCTTTGTAGCGGGTTTACTGATTATTCCGGCTATGTATGTAGCGCAAGCTCAAGGCGTTGAAATATTCTCGGCCTCAACAGGTAAATTACTCTCTGAAGATACGTTAGTGTTTCAAGTACTCCCTGCTTTATTTGATGGAATGGGCGAAGTTGGCTTATTTGTGGGCTTTTCATTTTTTGCGTTAATGAGTATTGCCGCTTTAACGTCATCTATTTCAATGTTAGAGGCGCCAGTATCATACACTGTAGAACGCTTTGGGATGAAACGCGTTCAGGCAACCTGGTTGATTGGAGCTTTAATTGCTATCGTTAGCATTATAATTGTGTGTAACCTTAGCAGCTTATTTGGCTTAGTGATTACTTTAACTACAAAAGTAGCTCAACCTTTGCTTGGCCTGATGTGTTGTATATTTGTAGGCTGGATTTGGTACAGAAGCTCATTACTTAAAGCAATTAAAGAAGGTAATCCTGAGGTCCATAACACATTGTTTTGGAAAATATGGCCTTGGTATACCAAGTTTGTGTGTCCACTTGCTATTGGTATGGTATTTTTACACTCACTCTTGAGCTAAATAATACCTTAACCTTAAAATAGTCTTAAATTAAAATAGCCCACATTAGTGGGCTTTTTTATAGCTGCTTAAATTGGATTTATTTAGTGACGCGGATTCAAACCTGAAGTGCATAACGTTTAGGCGGCTTTAGCCGCCAAGTGATCCTGCATCAATTTTGCAGGCGTTTCAAATCCAAGTGTCTTCCTCGGACGATTATTAAGTTGCTCAAGTACTGGTATAACTTGCGCTGGTGTTACCGCCTTAAAATCTGTGCTCTTCGGCCAATACTGGCGTAGTAA
>NZ_AUTP01000213.1:0-12012 GCF_000498075.1 Pseudoalteromonas sp. TAB23 | reverse complement strand
CAGCCGCTGCAGAAGTTGATCACCCTGCTCAACAGGGGTTAGTACAAGCTTTCTCTGTTTACGTTGATACCATCTTTGTGTGTACTGCAACAGCATTAATGATTTTAATAACGCAGCAATACAATATTGTGGGTGAGTTACCAGCAGGGCAATTTATTGTTCAAAATGTTGATGCAGCCACTGAAGTGGGTTCAGCAGCCTTTACGCAAATGGCTCTATTTAGTGTATTTGGTAGCTTTGGGCAGGCATTTGTTGGCATCGCATTGTTCTTCTTTGCTTTTACCACAATACTTGCTTATTACTTTATTGCAGAGACTAATATTGCTTACTTAAATCGTTATTTTAAAGGCAGTATTCCGCTTGTTATCGTGAAGTTTGTGATTATGTTTATGGTTGCATACGGCATGGTAAACAATTCAGGTTATATCTGGACTATTGGTGATATTGGCGTTGGCTTAATGGCCTGGATCAACATACTAGGTATTTTAGCTATTTTCTTCGTAGCTAAGCCTGCTTTGTTATGTTTGAGCGATTATGAAGAACAGAAGAAAAAAGGCGGAAAAATCATATTTGATCCAGTTAAATTAGGCATTAAAAACGCCACGTTCTGGGAAAAACGCTTAGAGAAGCAGTCAAAAGACGCAGAGTAATTAAACTTAGTGGGCAACTTAGAAAATTATCGCCCCAAAATTAGTTATTGGTTTGAATTCAAAAAAGACAACGAGAAATAAAACAAGTACAATAAAGGCGCCGAAAGGCGCTTTTTTTATGCGTAGTATGGAGAGAAGTATGGCGATTATTCGTTGCCCAAAATGTGCAAAATCAATTTCAGATAAACATAAGCAATGTCCGCATTGCGAAAGCAACATTGCAGAGCTAAACGACGAGCAAGTTTTGCAACTTCAGCGCGAACAGCGAATTAAAAAAAAGCAGATGTTTATAAATCACTCCTTTTTGGCGCTTATCTTATTTTTAGGTGGTTTTTTCTGTTTGTACTTTTTACAACCGCAAGAAAAAACGCTTCAGTGGTATGCTTATACTGCGGCTATTGGCGTAGGGTGTATTTGGTATCTTATAAACCGAATTGTTTTAGTGACTCTAAAAAAGAAAAAATGACATGAATATCGACAATCTTGTACAAAATATTACTCCCGAATTATTCGAACGCTTACAATACGGTGCATCAACTGGCAAATGGCCAGACGGTACCGTTTTATCAGACGAGCAAAAGCAACAAACAGTGCAGTTGGTTATGTTGTATCAAGCAAAAGTGGCTCAATCAAACGAGCAATTTACGATTGGTGCTAATGGTGAAATGATCCAAAAGACAAAAGCTCAACTACAAAAAGAATTTAAATCAGACAACGAAATAGCTAGGTTTAGTGAACATGATCTTTAAGCACCTTTTTACACCGAAATGGAAACACCCTAAGCAACAAGTACGTCTTGATGCTATCGAAAAATTAGACATTGAACGTGATGCAACCATATTAAACACGTTAGCACTTGAAGATAGTTCAGCTGAAATACGCCGCAAAGCACTACAAAAAGTAAACGAGTTACCACTTTGGTGGAAAGCGTATAAACAAGATCAAGCATTAAAAGATATAGCAGAGCTTCAAATATCTAATGCTGTTTTAAATAGCGAGAGTGCACTAACACCGCAAATTAAAAACGAATACATAGAGCGTTTTGCACCCGTTAAAACACTCGAAAAGTTAGCGTTTGCAGAAAAAGAACTGCAAGTACGCGTTAAATTATTAAAACGTTTAGCAAATCCAAAACTAGTAGAAAAAGCATTTAAAGAAGGTAGCGAAGAGCTACAAACTCAATTAGTTGAACTTGTTATTACTCATCAATTAATTAAGCCATTATTAAAGCATGCGAATGGTGGTGCAAAAGCAGCACTTGAAACGCATATTGAAAATGAGCGTTTAGCAATTGAAATGCCACTGCAGGTTGAAAGTGCAACACGTGTTATTTTAGCTAAGTTAAATGCCTTACGTGAAAAAACAGATTTTGGTGTTGTAAATCCACAAGCCGGTGAATTAATGGCCCAGTGGCAAGCACTTGAGCTCAAATGGCTAAGTGATGAGCGTGTTAAGCTTCTTGACGAAAAATATATTTCGATTACCACTAAGTTAGATGCACACATTGAACAGCTAAAAGCGGTACACGACAAAGAGCAGCAAAAATTAGCGCTACAACAGCGCCAATTGCTAGCGCTTGCAACTGTTGAAGCGTTAAGTGAAGAAATTGAAAACGCCTTACAGCTAGGCCTTGAAACACCAGAGCAAATTCAGCAAGATTGGCTTGATGCAAAAGTAGCGCAAGCTAAGCAAGCTATTAGCGAAACAGAACTTGCTAACAATGCACAATCTAAACTGGCTGTAAGCAAGTTAGAAAAACTATTTACTCAAGTTGCTAAGTTACCTGAGCTAACAACGGCTATTAAAGAGTACAAACTCGCTTTTGCAGCATTATGCGAAATTAAGCCAGCAGAAGATTTAGCGCAATACGATGCAACTCTAACTGAATTTAATAATGGTTTTAAAGCAGCGCGTAGTCATTTAAATATTTTAGATGGTGCACTGCAAAGTACGTTTAAAACACAGTTAAATACGCATAAAAAGCAATTTTTAGCACCAATGAGTGAGCTAGTTAAGCCACTTGAAAAAAACCAAAGCCAAGCAAAACGCAAAGCTCGTGATGTTAAACGCCTAATTGAAGAAGGTCGTTTTAATGTTGCCTTTGGCGTGTTTAAAGGGTTTGAAGAGTTATTTAATACACTCACTGAGCAATATCAACAGCCGCTTGTAAATATAAAAGCGGAACTTGAAGCGCAACTTGCAGATGCTAAAGATTGGCAAAAATACGCTGCAGCACCAAAGCGTGAAGCTTTATTAGAAGAAGTAAGTGCATTAGTAAGTGAAGAGTGTACTGACCCACAACAACGCGCAGAGCAAGTAAAAGTACTACGTAAACGTTGGAATGAGTTAGGTCGTTTAGATACAGATGAAGAAAAGCAACAAGGCGTGCAGTTTGATGAAAAAATCGAGCTGTTATTTGCACCTTGTCGTAGTTACTTTGCAGAGCAAGAAGTACAACGCGAGGCCTCAAAAGCACAACGCGAAAGTATTATTAGCGACATGCACGCGCTTCATTTACAGCCTACGGCTGAGGATGACTTTGATTGGAAACAATATGAAAGCCAATACAATCGTTTAAACAAAGCGTGGCGCAGTGTAGGTAAAGTTGATCCTAAAACATACCGTACACTAAACGATCGTTATAAAAGCGAGCAACAACAAGTACTGGCTTTATTAAACGCATTTCATAAAAGTAATGCCTTACTTAAAAATGAATTAGTAGAAAAAGCGCAGCAATTATCACAAAGCGATGATTTAGCCGCTGCGTGCCAAGAGTTGAAGCAAATGCAGCAGCAATGGCAAACAATTGGTTTTGCAGGTTTAAAAGCTGAAAATGCGTTATGGCAAAAATTTCGTCAATTTAACGATGAAACATTTACTAAACGTAGTAGTGAATTTGAGCAGCAAAAACTTGATCAAAATGAGTCAGATAAACAAGCAGTTGCAGAACTTGCTGAGCTTGAAGCAGCACTTAGCGATGTAAATCAAAGAGCACAGTTGCACGACCTAGAAACAAAAGTGAAAGGGTACACGCAATTTAGATCGTTAGCGCCAAAAGTTACTAAGCTACTAGCAGCTATTGACGATAAACTTGCATTGCTTACAAGCAAATCAGAGCAAGCTAATCTAGATGCGTTAATTACAGCACTTGAAAACAATGAAGCGTTGCCAAGTCAGTATCAAGCACCACTTAAAACAGCATTAAATAGGGATCAACTTATTACGCGCATGGAAATATTAGCGAACGTAAGTTCAAGTGATAAGTCACTTAGAATGGCAGAACAAGTAGCCATGTTAGATGACAAACATCGTGGCGAACATGCTGATTTAAACTATTATTTAAAACAGTTATTAGCGCTCAGTGCTGGTTCAGTTGAACCTGACACACTAACGCGACTTAAAGCGACACTTGCAGCTTAATACACTAGGGCGTGTTGACCTTTCGTGGTTGAATTTGCAGCAGACTGTTTGGTATTTAGGCAAGGCAGAGTCTATGTAGTGTGGTTATTCCCCATAAATAGGCGATAACGCAGCATAAATGCCAAACATGCGCTGCCCTTTGGGTTCTTTCTAGGGACGATTAACTCTTTGTTGCTCGGTTTTGACTTAGCCCGCTAGGTTACAAACCTCACGCCGCGATTAAATCGACCCTAGATTGAACAAATTTCAATCCACAAAGGTCAACACGCCCTAGAACCAGCGTAATATATGCTGGTTACTATTTTAATAAGCCGCTTTAATAGCGGCTTTTTTATGTACCACTAATTTATAAACAAAAGGGTTCTCATGAGAATTTTAGTTATTATTGCAGCGTTATTTTTAACTGCCTGTAATACCACGCAAGGCATATCAGTATATTCATTTACTAACTCTGAGGTTGAGTCTGTACTGGGTAAGCAATTACCAAAGTTAAGTGAAAAAGTAAGCTTAATGGGTTTGCCGGTTCAGTTTGATGTAAACGACTTAAGTGTAAATATTGGACCTGATAACCGCGATGTTGTTGTGCTTGGTGCCGATTCAAGCGCTGAAATTAATGCATTCGCACTTAAATACCCAGTGCGTTTAAAGCTACAAATTGAAGGCAGCCCATTTTACGACAGTGAGAAAAAAGCGGTATTTTTACGTAATATTAAATTACTTGATTCGAGTGTTGATGCCGGTGGTTTCAAAGGTAATTTAGGTGCACTTGATAGCCAAGCAATGGATGTTATTAATGCTTTTTTAGCGGTTAACCCTGTTTATACTCTAAATATGGACGACCCTAAAATGATGCTACTCAGTAAACTTCCACTTGATATGAAAGTGGTTGAAGGTGCAATTAAGCTAGTACCTCGTCTATAAGTAGATCTACCTACTTACAATATACGTATTAATTAGCCTGACTTTCAGGCTAATTAGGTTTTAATATTATGGCGGCTCCTCGTACTGTTCCCACTTCTCGGCTTTCTCGCTTTGCAAAATTAGGCTCACTCGCAACAGGTGTTGCTACCAACATGTTAGTTGATGGCGCTAAGAGCGCGCTAACCGGTAAAGGTTGGGACAATAAAAGCTTACTACTACAACCTAAAAACATTGAAAAACTAGCCACACAGCTATCACATTTACGTGGCGCTGCAATGAAGCTCGGGCAATTACTTTCAATGGATGCCGGTGATTTACTTAGTCCTGAATTGGCTCAGTTACTTGCTTTACTACGCTCAGACGCGAATCCAATGCCTCATAAGCAGCTTGTTGAAGTGTTAAAAGAGCAATGGGGGGATGAGTGGCTAGCGCGTTTTTCTCATATTGAGTTAAGGCCTTTTGCAGCGGCTTCTATAGGGCAAGTTCATTTAGCTTATAGAGAAAATGGCGATCAGCTTGCTGTTAAAATTCAATACCCTGGTATTGCAAAAAGTGTAGTAAGTGATGTCGATAACGTTATTTCTTTATTAACGATTTCTCGATTATTGCCAAAAGATCTCAATATTAAACCACTTATTAGTGAGGCTAAAGCGCAGTTATTAGCCGAGGCTGATTATAAGCGGGAGGCTCAGTACTTAATACGTTATAAAAATGCACTAGCAAGTAATCCCCACTTTAAAGTGCCTAACGTATATCCAGAGCACAGCACACAACAAGTACTTACTATGGAATATATAAAAGCAGAGCCCATTGAGAGCATTACAGAGCTACCTGATAGTCAAAAAAGCTTTGTTGCAGAGCAACTTATTGATTTGTTTTTTAAAGAAATGTTTGAATTTAAATTAATTCAAACCGACCCTAATTTTGCCAATTTTCATTATCAGCTTGATACACAAAAAATTGTTTTATTTGATTTTGGTGCAACGCGAGAAATATCAACCGAGCTTAGCCGCGCTTATTTAGCTTTATTTAAAGCGGGTAGTGAAAACAACAGAGAAGGTGTACTTAGAGCGGCTTCACACATTGGTTATTTTAAAAATGACTTAGTTGATGAGTATAAAAACAACGTCATTGATTTATTTTTAATGGCGTGCGAGCCACTGAGAGCAGAAGGGGAATTTGATTTTAAAAATAGCGAACTCGCGCTCAAAATTAAAAATGCAGGGCTTGCTCTTAGTGGGCAATCTCAGCAATGGCATACACCGCCCGTTGATGCGCTATTTATTCACCGAAAACTTGCAGGACTTTACTTAATAGCCGCAAGGCTAGGTGCAAAAATAGATGTAAAAACGCTATTTCAGCACTATTTATAGCGTTTTGATGGGCACGTGAGTGCATTTTAAGTAATGTGTGCACTCAGCGTATAAAATTGTCATAATGCTCGCGATATTTCGCGAGGTGCATTTATGATAAAACAATTTTTAAACGATCCTAAATTATTGCTAAACGCAGTAGGTGAGGGCATATACGGTTTTGACCTGTCGGGTAATGCGGTGTTTGTTAATCCTGCCGCTGAGCGCATGACAGGTTGGCGAGCAGACGAGTTATTAGGTAAAAAAATACACCAATATCATCACCATACTCATGCTGATGGCACGCCCTATCCCGCTGATGAATGCCAAATATATTGCACCATGTTTGACGGAAAACGTCGTGAAGTTAAAAATGAAGTTTTTTGGCGTAAAGACGGTAGCTCATTTGCAGTGGAATACACCTCAACACCGGTTTATCAAAATGATGAGTTAATTGGTGCTGTAGCGGTATTTCGCGACATATCACTGCAACAGCAAACACAAAATGCATTGCAAGAGGCACTTGAGCAAGTAAAGCATTTAAGTGAGCAGCTAAAAGATGAAAACAACTACTTAATTGCAGAACTTAACGAAGATTGGCAAGACTCAGGGCTAGTTGGACAAAGTCATATATTTCAAACCATGTTAGATCAAATAAAACTGGTGAGTGAAACCGACAGCACAGTGCTTATACTTGGCGAAAATGGCACGGGTAAAGAATTAGTAGCCCGTAATTTGTATCGACTAAGCAAGCGTAGCGAACAAGCCTTTATAAAAGTAAATTGCGCCGCATTTACCCCAAGTTTGCTAGAGTCAGAATTGTTTGGCCATGAAAAAGGCGCGTTTACAGGTGCAAATGAACGCCGTAAAGGGCGTTTTGAACTTGCTGATAAAGGCACCTTGTTTTTAGATGAAATAGCAGAGCTTCCACTTGAGGCGCAAAGTAAACTACTTAGAGTCCTGCAAGAACAAGAGTTTGAACGTGTAGGTGGCAGCAATACGCTAAAAGTAAATATTAGAGTGATTGCAGCGACTAACCGCGACCTGTGGGAAATGGTACAAAAAGGCACGTTTAGAATTGATTTGTACTATCGGCTTAATGTATTTCCTATAAAAGTACCCGCCCTTAAAGATCGAAAAGAAGATATTCCTTATTTATGCGCTAATTTAATTGCGCAGCTAAATAAACGACTGGGTAAACATTTAAAGGGGCTAAGTAAAAAAGCAATTACACAACTGCAAGCCTACGATTGGCCAGGCAATATTAGAGAGCTGCAAAATGTACTTGAACGCGAAGCTATTTTATCTAATCATGCGATACTTCAGCTAAGTCAGCCTTTGCAAGCGGGTGGTGAAGTAGTTATTAACCCTTCACTTACGCTTGATGAGGCCCAAAAGCAGCATATAACCTCTGTTCTCGCGTTATCGCACTGGCAAATATCGGGTGATAAAGGGGCAGCAGTTAAGTTGGGCTTACCTGAGAGTACACTACGCTCAAAAATGCGAAAGTTAGGAATCACTAAAAAATCGTGATATATCGCGAATCGCGTTTAATGTCGCGAATTTTATTTTATTGCGTTGAAATAAACTGTTTAATATCAATGATGTAAATAAAGTTTCAGCTTGGTCTGAAAGTTGCAAATACTTGCTTAATACCCGTCATTATGAAGCAAGTACTATGAAGTTTGATATCAAAGAAGAAGACATGATCATTAAGCCCTATAACACCGAAGGGCCAATTTATATCCGCGAGCAAAAAGGCTTTTTTCAGCGCATACGCCGTAATTTAGGTTGGCTGTTAATGCTAACTTTTATTGCAATACCGTGGATCCAATATAACGGACAACAAGCTGTGCTGCTTGATGTGGCAACGCAAACCTTTACTATTTTTGGTCTAACACTCCTTCCTCAAGATTTTATGATTTTAGCTCTGCTATTTATGGTGGGGGCTTTTGCATTATTTTTTGTAACTAACTGGCTTGGTCGGGTTTGGTGTGGTTATACGTGCCCGCAAACTATATGGATGCTCATGTTTTCGTGGGTAGAGCAACGCATAGAAGGCACTCGAAATCAGCGAATTAAATTAGATAAATCACAGTGGACGCTAAGCACTTGGCGCAAAAAAATAACTAAGCACAGTGCGTGGATTATTATTTCAGTTTTAACTGCGACCTCGTTTATGGCATATTTTATTCCGGCAAAAAGTTTGTATATGGAAATGCTTACGTTTGAATGGTCAGGTATAACGAGCTTTTGGGTGTTTTTATTCGCTTTTTGTACTTATGGCAATGCAGGGTTTTTACGCGAAAAAATGTGCACAATTGCTTGCCCTTATTCTCGTTTTCAGGCTGTTATGTTTGATAAAGATACGTTGCTTGTTACCTATGATAGCGAACGAGGTGAAAACCGAGGACCGCGTAAACGTAAAGCCGATCCAAAAGAGCTTAACTTAGGTGACTGTGTAGACTGTAACTTGTGTGTAGAGGTATGCCCTGCAGGAATAGACATTCGAAATGGATTGCAATATGAATGTATAAACTGTGGCTTATGTATTGATGCCTGCGACGATACCATGGAGAAATTTGGTTACGAAAAAGGCTTAATTAAATACGCGAGTGAAAAACAAATGGAAGGTAAAAAAACCAATCCATTTAGGTTAAAACTAGTAGGGTACGGCGCATTAACGGCTTTGTTAATCATTTCTATGTTTGCATGGATGCTGCAACGTACACCAATAGAAGCCTCAGTACTACGCGATAGGAATGCGCTTTATAGAGTGAACTACGAGGGCCTTGTAGAAAACCCTTATACACTTACTATTATTAATAAAACGCAGCAAGCACTGCATTACAGTATTGCCATAGAGGGTTTACCAGGAGCAACGCTCTCAAGTCCGAGAGCTACGCTTGTAAAGCCTGGGACGATGAAAAGAGTCCCCGTTACTGTAACAGCCGATGGTTACGATATTGAGCGTAAAGTGAGTAAGTTACAATTTATTGTAACAGCGCAAGAAAACGCCAGCATTACGATAACCAAAGATAGTCAGTTTTACAAAAACTAAGATTGATAAAGCAAGGTCAATTATTTTATATCAGTTGGCCTTGCTTACTTTTTAAGTTGTGAGAGATAAACTGTTTAGCGCTATCTAAATCGGTAAATATGCACTCACTAAAATTAACGTTTCTTTTTGCACACTCTAAAATGCGCTTCATTTGATTTATAGCGATAGCTGATGTGAGTACAAACGCGCTACTTAGGCAGTTGTTTGCTTTCATTAAATGGCTAATATCTATCATTTCTTTTTCTGCCTCAGGCGTTGCAGCCAAAACATCAAAAGAATCACTAATATAGGCCCAAGGCTGATTTTTGAGTGACTTTATTTTTTCGCATAGTTCAATTTTAAACGCACGAAGAAGCCCTGAGGTGATGTATCCCGTAAAGTGAGCGATAACAACGTTATTTTCAGTGTAAAGGCTTACCTGTCCATATTTATTTTTAAACCCCAATGTATACTCCTTGAATTTGAGGGAAGGCTAACCTTATACCTTTAAATTCAATAAAACCAGTTCTTTTGGGTTATTTTTTGTTGTTAAGTTGTTACTTGTGCATAGTTGTTTTAACGGGTATCGAATTTAATGAATACCCGTATTTGAAGGGGTGATTAATCTTATATAGAGGTTTTAATGTAATTTAGCGCGCTCGTTATAACGGCTACTTGTGCCAAAATACATTCTTCATCGGTGGCTGTTGGGCTATCTGGGTACACTTCGGTAGTGGTTACATAGGGTGCATCAGTAAAGCCCATACATAAACCTAACTCTCGAGCTGCATAGTTAATTACACCAAATTGCTCTTGAGGTACGCCTATTAACTGGTTATTTTCATCGCTCGGTGCAATATGAGTGACCTTTGCAACATCTTCTATAATGACTTTTTGAAACTCCGGCTCAGGCTTTTTGGTATCTGCAACTAAATAAAACCCGTCAGGTATGTTCCAGTTAGTATTTGTAGTGCCTTCACGCGCAGCGAGTGCAGGTCTAAATTCACTGTTATCACTATCTGTTGTTTCGTGTAAATCAATATGAGCGATTAAGTCAGTACCTAATGATTTTACAAACGCCATAATAGCTGCTGATTCTTGAGCTGGGCTGCCCTCGTAAAATGAGCGATTAGGATCAATAGCGTCTGGGTTCCAGCGGTTTATAGTCTCATATCCCCAAGGGCTAATGCAGGGGGCAACAATAATATTAAACTGTTCGCAATATTGCATAGCCGATGTTTTAGCAAACCTAAGTGCGCCATGTACGCCACTGGTTTCGTAGCCATGTACACCACCGGTGATTAAAACAGTTGGTTTATTAGCATTAAAGTTAGGTGTTTTTAATATATATAATGGGTAAGTGCCAGCGGTGTAATTAAGCTCGCCGTATTGCTCTATATCTAAGGTGCTCTTAAGGTCATTAATTAGCGTTACGACTTCGTTTTGGTAACTGCGTTTGATGTTTTGGCGTGCTAACCACTGGGCTTTATCGCTGTTATTCCATTTTTGTCCAGGTGTGCCAATAGGGTATGTGCTGTTAGTCATAATAAACCTTTATATCAATTGTTATTAGCTCTCCTATAAATAAGGAGGGCAATTACAATTGGTAGAGTTACTTAATAAAGGCGTAGCTTAACGCTGAGTAAATTAGCGTGCAAATTAAAACGTTAAAGTCATATTTTTTATAGCGCGCGATTGCTGGGATTTAATATAGCTTTGGTTTGCGTATTCACCCGAAATACTACCGAATCGATCGCGTTTCACACTAATTGTTAAATCACACGTTTTACCTTGATCTACTTGCGAGCTGCTAAACATATCTAAACTTTGCAGATCTATTTCAAGGCGCGAAGTGTTAAGCGCAAAAAGCGTTGATTGTAAAAGTGTTTCATTATTATTGTTAGTGCAGCTACTGCTAAGTTCTACTTGGCTAGTACTATTAGGATCAGTGCCATCTAGCTGAACTGTAAGGGGACTATTAATATCAAAATTTTGATTGTTACTCGGGGTTAAAATAATAAAATTTAAAGGCAACTCCACGCTCGAATTAGCATTTATGCCATCATCCCGTTTAAATTTTATATCAAACTGTTGGTTATCGTCAGTGGCATTTATATACGCTTGGTAATCAACGTCTAAAAAGTCGGTATCTTTTGTAAGTACAATAGCAGTGCTATTAACAACAGCTTGTAATGAGTCGCTATCGCTTAAAACAATGTTAGAGCCATTAGCATCGCCTGCATTTAGTTCTGCGTTAACACGCGTGCGGTTACCGTCAGAAACTAGTTCAAAACCTGCCCAAATACCTTGTGTTTTTACTAAATCCGACTCTGTTTCTGACGTGCAAGCGCATAATGCTAAAATTAAAGCCGTTGTGGTAATGCATTTTTTAAGCATGTTAGCTCCTTTAAACCACTTAATTAGGCTGTAAATAATTGCGCGGATTCAAACCTGAAGTGCATAACGTTTAGGCGGCTTTAGCCGCCAAGTGATCCTGCATCAATTTTGCAGGCGTTTCAAATCCAAGTGTCTTCCTCGGACGATTATTAAGTTGCTCAAGTACTGGTATAACTTGCGCTGGTGTTACCGCCTTAAAATCTGTGCTCTTCGGCCAATACTGGCGTAGTAA
>NZ_AUTP01000212.1:0-39957 GCF_000498075.1 Pseudoalteromonas sp. TAB23 | reverse complement strand
TAACAATCATCTGTGTGGACACTACGAACAAATAAGTTCTAAATCGTATAAGGAGGTGATCCAGCCCCAGGTTCCCCTAGGGCTACCTTGTTACGACTTCACCCCAGTCATGAATCACTCCGTGGTAAACGTCCTCCCGAGGGTTAGACTATCTACTTCTGGAGCAACCCACTCCCATGGTGTGACGGGCGGTGTGTACAAGGCCCGGGAACGTATTCACCGCGTCATTCTGATACGCGATTACTAGCGATTCCGACTTCATGGAGTCGAGTTGCAGACTCCAATCCGGACTACGACGCACTTTAAGTGATTCGCTTACTCTCGCGAGTTCGCAGCACTCTGTATGCGCCATTGTAGCACGTGTGTAGCCCTACACGTAAGGGCCATGATGACTTGACGTCGTCCCCACCTTCCTCCGGTTTATCACCGGCAGTCTCCTTAGAGTTCTCAGCATTACCTGCTAGCAACTAAGGATAGGGGTTGCGCTCGTTGCGGGACTTAACCCAACATCTCACAACACGAGCTGACGACAGCCATGCAGCACCTGTATCAGAGTTCCCGAAGGCACCAAACCATCTCTGGTAAGTTCTCTGTATGTCAAGTGTAGGTAAGGTTCTTCGCGTTGCATCGAATTAAACCACATGCTCCACCGCTTGTGCGGGCCCCCGTCAATTCATTTGAGTTTTAACCTTGCGGCCGTACTCCCCAGGCGGTCTACTTAATGCGTTAGCTTTGAAAAACAGAACCGAGGCTCCGAGCTTCTAGTAGACATCGTTTACGGCGTGGACTACCGGGGTATCTAATCCCGTTTGCTCCCCACGCTTTCGTACATGAGCGTCAGTGTTGACCCAGGTGGCTGCCTTCGCCATCGGTATTCCTTCAGATCTCTACGCATTTCACCGCTACACCTGAAATTCTACCACCCTCTATCACACTCTAGTTTGCCAGTTCGAAATGCAGTTCCCAGGTTGAGCCCGGGGCTTTCACATCTCGCTTAACAAACCGCCTGCGTACGCTTTACGCCCAGTAATTCCGATTAACGCTCGCACCCTCCGTATTACCGCGGCTGCTGGCACGGAGTTAGCCGGTGCTTCTTCTGTCAGTAANTGACTGAAAGTGCTTTACAACCCGAAGGCCTTCTTCACACACGCGGCATGGCTGCATCAGGCTTGCGCCCATTGTGCAATATTCCCCACTGCTGCCTCCCGTAGGAGTCTGGGCCGTGTCTCAGTCCCAGTGTGGCTGATCATCCTCTCAAACCAGCTAGGGATCGTCGCCTTGGTGAGCCATTACCTCACCAACTAGCTAATCCCACTTGGGCCAATCTAAAGGCGAGAGCCGAAGCCCCCTTTGGTCCGTAGACATTATGCGGTATTAGCAGTCGTTTCCAACTGTTGTCCCCCACCTCAAGGCATGTTCCCAAGCATTACTCACCCGTCCGCCGCTCGTCAGCAAAGTAGCAAGCTACTTTCTGTTACCGCTCGACTTGCATGTGTTAGGCCTGCCGCCAGCGTTCAATCTGAGCCATGATCAAACTCTTCAATTAAAAAGTTTTATGTCTTTCGACAGCTCAATGAATTCTGAATTTATTTTAATATCTTTCGATATTGAATTGACTGTGCCGAATAATTACCTAAATAACTATTCTGTTGGTCACTCAGTTTTCAATTGAGACTCTAATTTGTTTGCCTCGCTACCTAAGTAGGTTGGCTGTTAGAACTCAATCTGTAAGAGTGCCCACACAGATGATTGCTTTATATTGTTAAAGAACGTTTTGATTCGCTTTAGCGTCTCAAGGGATGAGAATAATACACCCTTTATTTTTCGAGTCAACACTTAGTTTTAAACTTTCTAAAAAGATTCAAACTAAGTTTTACTTAACACCCTGAGTTGTTCGTGCCTCGCTATGCGTTGGCGTTTCCCGTCTCAGTAGGGTCGCATTATAGGGAGATCCGAAAACAGATCAACCCTTTTTTGAAGAAAACTTGAAATAATGTGCTGTTCGCTGAGTATTTGAGCTAAACGCTCAAAAACACAACTAAACTACCATTATTAATAGGTTCATAGAGCTATTTGAAATGAAAGTTGTGGCAACTACTAACGGGTAGAGACACATTTCGATCATCGATGCGGAAAAAACAACCAATAGAGCAAGAGTCGTATTGCTATAAATCATTTAAATTAATCAAAAGCTGAGAATTAAATTGATCAGCCTATGTTTAATAATAGTTTTACATATTTTAGGAGGAAGTTTACTTAGGCCGTAATGGTTAACTTTACTCTGAGGTTCTTAGTGCCGTTATATTGATAAGAATGCGCACGTTATATCTTTTAATCAGCTCTATAAGTAGAAACTTCGTTAGGGATTGCTCTAATTGTAGCTCAATTCGCGGCGGTATTATTAATAGCTGTAAATCACAATATATAGTGGAAATGATCTTTAACTAGAATCTGATAGGCTATTTTGAATGAATGGTAAATAAAGAGTAATTAGGTAGAGCTATTAAAGCAGCTGTCAAAACAACTTATCAATTCAGAATCTATGAGTCATTGCACATAATAGAAGGTAATTACTGGTTCATATAGTTTAACAAATTTTAGGCAAGAAAAAGCCGAGCATAGGCTCGGCTTTTAGGTTTCTTTAAGACTTACTCTGCAGACTGTGCGTCTTCTTGAACTGCTTCGCTAGTCGCTGGGCGACCAACTAGTTCAATATAAGCCATTGGTGCATTATCACCAGTACGGAAGCCACACTTAAGAATACGAGTGTAACCACCTGGACGATCCGCGTTACGTGGACCGATTTCACTGAATAATTTACCAACAACTTCATTATCACGCGTGCGAGCAAACGCTAAACGGCGATTTGCTACACTGTCAGTCTTAGCCAGTGTGATTAAAGGTTCAATTACACGACGTAACTCTTTCGCTTTAGGCAAAGTAGTTTTGATGATTTCATGTTTCACCAAAGAACCTGCCATATTGCTAAACATCGCTTTACGATGGCTACTGTTACGGTTTAATTGACGACCACTCTTACGATGGCGCATGACCCTATCCTTCTAACTAAACTAATATAGTGATTTAGATTATTCAGCTAAACTTGCAGGTGGCCAATTTTCTAGGCGCATGCCCAGAGAAAGTCCACGTGAAGCTAGCACGTCTTTAATTTCAGTTAGAGACTTCTTACCTAAATTAGGTGTTTTAAGAAGCTCAACTTCAGTGCGCTGAACTAAATCACCGATATATTGAATTTGCTCGGCTTTCAAACAATTTGCTGAGCGTACTGTTAATTCAAGGTCATCAACTGGACGAAGTAGAATAGGATCGAATTCTGGCTTCTCTTCTTTCTCTTCTGGCTCAGTTACATCACGTAAATCTACGAATGCATCTAATTGCTCAGCTAAGATAGTAGACGCACGGCGGATCGCTTCTTCTGGATCTAAAGTGCCGTTTGTTTCCATATCAATGATTAACTTGTCTAAATCTGTACGTTGCTCAACTCGAGCTGATTCAACCGAGTACGCAATACGTTCAACTGGGCTAAATGATGCATCAAGCAACAATCTACCAATTGGACGCTCATCGTCATCAGAGGATAAACGACTAGATGCCGGCACATAACCACGACCGCGTTCAACACGAATACGCATGCTGATCTCGCTGTTATTTGTAGTTAAATTACAAATAACGTGATCTGGATTAGCAATTGTTACATCGCCATCGTGCTGAATATCAGCCGCAGTAACAGGGCCTACACCAGATTTAGTCAGGGTCAGAAAAACTTCATCTTTGCCTTCTAACGTTACTGCTAAACCCTTAAGGTTTAATAGTATTTCAATGATGTCTTCTTGAACGCCTTCTTTCGCGCTGTACTCATGTAAAACACCGTCGATTTCAACTTCAGTTACTGCACATCCAGGCATAGATGAAAGTAATATACGGCGTAAAGCATTACCCAGAGTATGACCAAAGCCACGCTCTAATGGTTCTAAAACTATTTTAGAACGCGTTGGGTTGATAGCGTCGATGTCGACTAACCTTGGTTTTAGAAATTCTGTAACAGAACCCTGCATGTTATCCTCTCTTAACTCTTAACTTTACTTAGAGTAAAGTTCGACGATTAGTTGTTCATTAATGTCCGCAGACAAATCTGAACGCTCAGGTAGGCGCTTGAAGCTGCCTTCCAATTTCTTACCGTCAACTTCAACCCAAGTCGGCTTTTCACGTTGCTCAGCCAACTCTAGAGCAGCGATGATACGTGCTTGTGTCTTAGACTTCTCACGGATTACAACAGTATCTTCTGGAGTAATTACGTATGAAGGAATGTTCACAACACGACCATTAACTAGAATCGCTTTATGGCTTACTAACTGGCGTGCTTCAGCACGTGTGCTAGCAAAACCCATGCGATATACAACATTGTCTAAACGTTGCTCTAAAAGCTGTAACAAGTTTTCACCTGTGTTGCCTTTAAGGCGAGCAGCTTCTTTGTAGTAGTTACGGAATTGCTTTTCTAATACACCGTAGATACGACGTACTTTTTGCTTTTCACGTAATTGTAAACCGTAATCAGATAAACGACCTTTACGGGCGCCGTGCTGACCAGGTGCAGTCTCAAGTTTACACTTAGAGTCGATAGCTCTTACGCCGCTCTTAAGGAACAGGTCAGTACCTTCACGACGACTCAGCTTGAGCTTAGGGCCCAAATATCTTGCCATGTTATTTCTCCTAACCTATTGTTAAACGCGACGTTTCTTCGGTGGACGACAACCATTATGTGGTATAGGCGTCACGTCAGTAATGTTGGTAATACGGTAACCAGCAGCATTCAAAGCACGTACAGCAGATTCACGACCTGGACCTGGACCTTTAATGAAAACTTCTAGATTTTTTAAACCGTATTCTTGAGCAGCAGTACCTGCACGCTCTGCAGCAACCTGAGCAGCAAATGGTGTAGATTTACGTGAACCACGGAAACCTGAACCACCGGCAGTAGCCCATGATAGTGCATTACCTTGACGGTCGGTAATCGTTACAATAGTGTTGTTGAAAGACGCATGAACATGAGCCATACCATCAGCAACTTGTTTTTTAACCTTTTTACGACGAATTGGTGTCTTAGCCATAATACTATCCCCTTATCGCTTAATAGGCTTACGAGGACCCTTGCGGGTGCGCGCGTTAGTCTTAGTTCTTTGACCACGTAGTGGTAAAGAGCGACGGTGACGTAGGCCACGATAACAACCAAGATCCATAAGGCGCTTGATATTTAAAGTAACTTCACGACGAAGATCACCTTCAACAGTGTACTTGCCAACTGCATCACGCAGTACGTCAAGAATTTCGTCTGAAAGTTCACCGATTTTTGTGGTTTCGGCGATACCAGTCGCTACTAAGATAGCCTTAGAGCGAGTCTTACCTATGCCATAAATAGCTGTTAAACCAATAACTGCATGTTTATGATCAGGGACGTTAATGCCAGCAATACGGGCCACTAACACATCTCCTATATTCGAATCTGGTAATCATCTGTTTGAAAAGCCCGTAAGGATACTCAAACGAAGACCAAATTACTACTAAAAACACAGGCCGAGAAAACTCAGCCTGCACGCTGTTTACTTAACCTTGCCTTTGCTTATGCTTAGGCTCACTGCAAATTACGCGTACTACACCAGCACGTTTAATAACTTTACAGTTACGGCATATTTTCTTAACGGAAGCACGTACTTTCATTGCTCAACTCCGTAAACTGACCTTATCGACCGTAGCCTTTAAGGTTCGCTTTTTTCAGCACAGAATCATACTGATGAGACATCAGGTGAGTCTGTACTTGTGCCATAAAGTCCATGATCACTACAACGATAATCAAAACTGATGTACCGCCGAAGTAGAATGGCGTTTGCCACGCCATCGTCATGAATTCAGGCACCAGACAGATAAAGGTTATATACAAAGCACCTGCCAATGTCAGGCGTGTCATCACTTTATCAATGTATTTAGATGTCTGCTCACCTGGACGAATACCTGGGATAAATGCGCCAGATTTCTTAAGGTTATCTGCAGTTTCACGTGGGTTAAAAACCAACGCTGTGTAGAAAAAGCAGAAGAAGATAATAGCCGCAGCTAAAACAAGTGAGTACAACGGTTGACCTGGGGTCAACGTAGTAGCAACAGCTTGTAATACATCAGCGACTGGACCTTCACCTTGGCCGAACCAGCTAGCAATTGTACCAGGGAACAGAATTATACTGCTAGCGAAGATTGGTGGAATAACACCCGCCATATTTACTTTTAGTGGTAAATGCGTGCTTTGAGCAGCAAATACTTGACGACCTTGTTGGCGTTTAGCGTAGTTAACAACAATACGACGTTGTCCACGTTCGAAAAACACTACAAGATAAGTAACAGCGAATACGATTACCGCAACCATCAACAGTACAAAAACATTCAAATCACCTTGGCGCGCCATTTCGACTGTCGAACCAATAGCAGACGGCAAGTTAGCTACAATACCAACAAATATTAGAACAGAGATACCGTTACCGATACCGCGCTCTGTTATTTGTTCACCCAACCACATAAGGAACATAGTACCAGTCACTAAACTCACCACTGCGGTGAAATAGAAACCCATACCAGGGTTAACAACTAACCCCTCCATCATGCCCGGTAAGCTAGAAGCAATACCGATTGATTGAATAGTAGCTAGCACAAGCGTGCCATAGCGTGTGTACTGGCTAATTTTTTTACGCCCTTGCTCACCTTCTTTCTTAAGCTCTATAAACGGAGGATACATATGCGTTAATAGTTGCGTAATAATCGAAGCCGAGATATACGGCATAATACCCAGTGCTAACACTGAAGCTCGCTCAAGTGCACCACCACTGAACATGTTGAACATCTCAACAATGGTGCCCTTTTGTTGCTCGAAGAAATCGGCAAGTACAGCGGCGTCAATCCCAGGGATCGGCACAAATGAACCTAGACGGTAAATTATGATAGCACCCAATACGAAGAGTAATCGGCGCTTCAATTCCGAAAGTCCACCTTGTGCACTTTTTGTATCTTGACCTGGTTTAGCCATTAGTACTTCCTTAGTCTTCTACCTTGCCTCCGGCAGCTTCAATAGCTTCGCGAGCACCTTTAGAGGCTTTAAGGCCTTTAACGGTAACAGCGCGTGAAACTTCGCCAGATTTAACAACTTTAACGAAAAGAACGTTCTTTTTAACTAGACCAGCTGCTTGTAACGCGCTTAGGTCTACCACATCGCCTTCTACTTTAGCGATTTCAAAAAGGTTTATTTCTGCAGATACTAAAGATTTGCGAGAAGTAAAACCAAATTTAGGTAGACGACGTTGCATAGGCATTTGACCGCCTTCAAAACCAACGCGTACTTTGCCGCCAGAACGTGATTTTTGACCTTTGTGACCACGGCCGCCAGTCTTACCTAGACCAGAACCGATACCACGACCAACACGTTTTGGAGCAGTTTTTGAACCTGCAGCAGGTGAAAGTGTATTCAAATGCATCGAATTAACCCTCTACCTTAACCATGTAAGAAACCTTGTTTATCATACCACGTACACATGCTGTGTCTTCTAACTCAACAGTGTGGTTGATACGACGTAAACCAAGACCGCGTAATGTAGCTTTATGTTTCGGTAAACGACCGATAGAGCTTTTTACTTGTGTTACTTTTACAGTTTGATTTGCCATGGTTACCCCAGTATTTCGTCTACGCGAAGGCCACGTTTTGCAGCGATTGACTGTGGAGAATTCATATTCTCAAGAGCCGAAATCGTTGCACGTACCACGTTGATCGGGTTAGTAGAACCGTAACATTTAGAAAGTACGTTCTGCACACCAGTAACTTCTAGTACTGCACGCATAGCACCACCTGCAATGATACCAGTACCTTCAGATGCTGGTTTCATGAACACTAGTGAGCCAGCATGACGTCCCTTAACAGGATGCTGTAATGTGTTGCCATTTAGGTCTACGTTGATCATGTTACGACGTGCTTTTTCCATTGCTTTTTGAATAGCAGCTGGAACTTCACGTGCTTTACCATAACCGAAACCTACTTTACCTGCGCCATCACCAACTACAGTTAGTGCAGTAAAGCTAAAGATACGACCACCTTTAACTACTTTAGACACACGGTTCACCGCGATTAGCTTTTCAGCTAGATCAGGCTGTTGTTGCTTTGCTTCTACGTTAGCCATAGTCTACTCCTAGAATTGCAAACCGGCNCGCGCAGCATCAGCTAGCGCCTTCACACGGCCGTGATATTTAAAGCCACTGCGATCAAAAGCAATCTTTTCGATGCCTTTGTCAGCCGCACGTTCAGCAACCGCTTTGCCAACTGCTTGCGCAGCTTCAACGTTACCGGTGCCTTTAACTGTTTCGCTAATAGCCTTTTCAACAGTAGAAGCAGCAGCCAGTACATTACCCTCAGCATTTACTACTTGAGCGTATATGTGACGTGGCGTGCGGTGGATAACAAGACGCGTTGTGCCTTGTTCAATATAATTTCTACGAGTGCGTTTAGCACGACGTAGACGAGCTGTTTTTTTATCCATCGTCTTACCTTACTTCTTCTTAGCCTCTTTACGGCGTACATTCTCATCTGAATAACGAACACCCTTACCTTTATAAGGCTCAGGTTTACGGTATGCACGAATGTTAGCAGCTGTTTGACCAACTAACTGCTTGTCTACGCCCTTAACTAGAACTTCTGTTTGGCTTGGAGTTTCAATCGTAATTCCTTCAGGAACTGCGAAATTAACTGGGTGTGAGAAGCCAAGAGTTAAATCTAATGTTTTACCCTTAGCTGCAGCACGGTAACCCACGCCTACTAACTGAAGTTTCTTCTCGTAACCTTCATGCGTACCAACAACCATGTTGTTGATTAGAGCGCGAGCAGTACCTGCTTGAGCCCATGCATTAGCTACGCCATCACGAGGTAAAGTAGTAATAACGTTGTCATTAACTTGTACTTCAACAGCGTTGTTGATAGTACGAGTAAGTTCACCGTTTTTGCCTTTAACTGTGATTTCCTGGCCTTTTAATGTAACTTCTACACCGGCAGGAACAGTAATTGGTGCCTTTGCTATGCGAGACATAGTTCCCCTCCGATTAAGCTACAAAACCAATGATTTCACCACCAACACCAGCACTACGTGCTGTGCGGTCTGTCATTAGGCCTTTAGAAGTTGATACGATAGCGATACCAAGACCACCCATTACCTTAGGTAATTGGTCACGTTTCTTATAGATACGTAGACCAGGGCGACTTACACGCTGGATATTTTCAATTACAGCTTTGCCTTCGAAGTACTTCAACTCGATAGAAAGCTCAGGTTTAGTTTCACCGTTAACGGCGAAATCTACGATATAACCTTCGTCTTTTAGTACTTTAGCTAATGCTACTTTCAGCTTTGAAGTTGGCATCGTTACAGATACTTTCTTCGCTGATTGACCGTTACGAATTCGTGTAAACAAATCCGCGATAGGATCTTGCAAGCTCATAGTCTTACTCCCATGATTCTATTACCAGCTAGCCTTTTTAAGGCCAGGAATTTCACCGCGCATAGCTGCTTCGCGAACTTTAATACGGCTCATGCCGAATTTGCGAAGGAAACCATGTGGGCGGCCCGTAATGTTACAACGATTACGTTGACGTGCAGGGCTAGAATCACGAGGTAAAGCTTGTAGCTTAAGTACCGCGTCCCAACGATCATCTTCAGATGTGTTAACATCACTGATGATAGCTTTTAGTGCCGCGCGCTTTTCAGCGAACTGAGCAACTAGTTTTGTGCGCTTTGCTTCGCGCGCTTTCATAGAATTCTTTGCCATAACCCTACCCTTATTTCTTAAATGGGAAGTTAAACGCTTCTAACAACGCACGGCCTTCCTCATCAGATTTCGCAGAAGTAGTGATAGTAATATCCATACCGCGTACACGGTCTACTTTATCGTAATCGATTTCTGGGAAGATGATTTGTTCACGTACGCCCATGCTGTAGTTGCCACGTCCATCAAAAGACTTAGCACTTACGCCACGGAAGTCACGAATACGTGGGATAGCGATTGATACCAAACGCTCAAAAAAGTCCCACATACGCTCGCCGCGTAGGGTTACTTTACAACCAATCGGGTAACCTTCACGCACTTTGAAGCCAGCAACAGATTTGCGTGCTTTAGTGATTAGAGGTTTCTGACCAGAGATTGCTGCTAGATCCGCTACTGCGTTATCTAAAATCTTCTTGTCAGCTAGGGCTTCGCCCACGCCCATATTCAATGTGATCTTTTCGATCTGAGGGACTTGCATGACAGAGCTGAAACCAAACTTCTCTTGAAGTTCCGCAACTACTTTGTCTTTATATACTTCATGCAGTTTCGCCATCATTCTACTCCAACTATTAGATAGTTTTACCAGTAGATTTAAAGATACGTAATTTCTTACCATCTTCAATCTTGAAACCTACACGATCAGCTTTACTCGTTTCCGAGTTGAAGATCGCAACGTTTGATGCATCCATAGATGCTTCTTTCTCAACAATGCCGCCAGCTTGGTTCAATTGTGGAACCGGCTTTTGGTGTTTCTTGATCAAGTTTATGCCTTCGACAAAGATTCGACCAGATTCAGTAACAACTGAAAGCACTTTTCCGCGCTTACCTTTGTCTTTACCTGCTAGTACGATTACTTCGTCATCACGACGTATTTTTGCTGCCATGATTGGCTCCTTACAGTACTTCTGGGGCTAGTGAAACGATTTTCATGAACTTATCATTACGAAGTTCGCGAGTCACAGGGCCGAAAATACGTGTACCAATTGGCTGCAAGTTATCATTTAAGATAACAGCCGCGTTGCTGTCAAAACGGATCAAAGAACCATCTGGACGGCGAACACCTTTTCTGGTACGCACAACTACCGCGTTTTTAACATCACCTTTCTTCACTTTACCGCGAGGAATAGCTTCTTTTACAGAAACTTTAATGATGTCGCCAATCGCTGCGTAGCGACGGTGTGAACCACCAAGGACTTTTATACACTGCACTTTGCGAGCGCCGCTGTTATCAGCAACTTCCAGCTGAGTTTGCATTTGGATCATGTTAATGACCTCCGGTGTAGTAATTACAACGTGTCTAAAATTCGTTTAAAAATCAGACATTTCGATTAAATCCCAATCAAAAAACAAACGAGTTGTCTCTTAAGGGCGGGCAATTGTACCAGCATTGAGGGGGTAGTGATAGGTTATTTTTTAATTAATTTAGAGCGTATGGTTATTAAAGTTGAGTAATTACGGCTATGTAGCTATTTTACAGGTGGTTACAAAACAAACAAGGCACTATATAAGTGCCCTGTTTGTTTTAACTATAGATGATTAACCGAATAAACCTTTTAATTTATCTTTAATCTTATCCTTTGCTTTGTCTTTGGCCTTTTCTTTTGCTTCATCAACCTTCTGCTTAGCTTCATCTTTAAGCGCATTACCCACATCAAGCTTTATACCAACATCGTGGAAAGGCCCTTTTATACGTAGTGGTATTTTAAAACCAGTGCTGTCATCGGTAGTCCCCTGCCCTTCGATTGATCCAACTATGCCTGTAACCAAACGGTAATTAACTGTTGTTTGTGGTAAATCAACATCGCCTTCACCTGATATTCTTATGAGTGGGCTAATAAGTGATAAATCAGTATTTTTACCAACACCATTAGTAAAGTTAAAACTTCCCGTTAGTGCAGAGAAATCTGTTTGCTCTGATTCTTCAAACCCGGTATCCAGCCCTTCAGACGCAGCACCAAAGTTTCCTGAAATGAGTTCCTTACCTTTACGAACCATCTCAGCTATATTCGCACCTTTTACAGCTCCATCAGCAAACTCAAATCCAAGTTTTCCGTTAAGCGCACCAATAAACGACTTTTGACTTTGGCCAGTTGTGTTTAGGTTCCAATTTAAAGACCCCTTACCCATTAGCTTGTCAAAACCTGCCCCATCCGTTAATAAAGGCTGCGCATCTATACCAGCTAAGTCAAAGTTAGTTGATATTTTATAAGGTACTTGTTGTGCGTTTACATTGATAACGCCTTTACCTGACCCTTCATAAGCAGAAAAGCTATCTAGGCTTAGTTTTGCAATGCTATTTTTTAAAGCAACAGTAAATTGATTTGCGCCCAACTTAATATCATTAGCTTTTAATCCACTTGAACGAATAACTACATTCGCATCTAGTGAATTTAACGCACTTAGATCAATTTTAGTGTCATCCCATACTATTGGCTCTGCAGGTTTATCATTTTGCTCTACTGGCTCTTCTTGTTTTGCTACTGCTTCAGGTAGGTACGGGTTTAAATCAAGCATACCTAAATCGATATCAGCATTTACAGCTAAACGCTTACCTAGGTTAAGCTCGCTCTTACCTTTTATTTCCAATGCGTCTAACGTCGCAACTAAATCGTCTAAATTAAATTCCTCACCTGCTAGGTGCATTTTACCGTTTACACTGAATGCGTTAAAAGCATTGTCTTTAGCGTCTAACTCTACACCTTGCCATTTTGCAATACTTTTAACAGACTCACCGCTTAGTGATAACTGACCTTTAATATCTTGTCCTTGCCCAGCGATGCTCCCTTCGAACGTTAGATCAACTAAACGAGAATCTAAGGTTTGTTTAACATTAAAAGTAGCACCTTCAATTGCTTTAGCAGGAGTATCTAATTTTATATCAAGCTCAAAACGCTCCTGCATATAAGTAATACCCCCTTTTACTTCTAATGTTTTACGAAGTGATGGAAGTAAAATAGCGAGTTCTAAATCACTAATTTGTTGCTTAGCACCTGTTAGACCATCTAGATAAGTAAATGTGCCGCCATAAATAGCAACCTCACCTAACTCAATATCAAAGTTATCTGGAAGCTTTATCGCTTCACCTGACTGGCTTTGCTCTTTAGGTTGCTCTGCAACTGCATCAAACAACTGCCAATTAGCTTTACCATTTTTGTCAGTTTCTAATAGGATATTTGGTTCGTTTATAACAAACTTATCTAATTTAAACTCACCACCAAATAATGAAAACCAAGGTATGTGTACAGCAAGCTGTTTCATACTCGCCATATCGGCGCGCGAACCTGATTCCATATTTGCAAAATGCACGTCGTTAAGTTCTAACTTTAATGCAGGGAATACGCTAAGTGTTTTATCACCTTTAATAGTAAGAGTGCGCCCAGTTGTTTGTTCTACCTGCTGCGACACTTTATTAAAAATAGTATCAGTAGGAATTAAAAACGGTGCGGCAACAATTAGTGCTATACATAGTAAAAGTATTACACCTACAATTTTAAGTAAGGTTTTCATGATCGTCCTTTCAAACGTGCAAATAATGTTCTTATCATAGCGAGTGTTAGCCTTAAAATCATTGTAGTTGATGTAAAAAAGCCACTAAAACTACTTTACCTGTTCTATATGAATCTTTCCTGAAACATTTTGATACCTTTAGGTTACAAGTAGGTATTGACCAGGTGATACCCCAAGGTTACATTGATACCCAGAGGTTACAAAATATCAAATACTATTACAGGATGAATATTATGAAACAACAGGATATTAAAACTGAAGAAAAGTTTATGAGTCAAAATATATGGCTTAGTATAAGCACAGCCATGGTTTGTTTACTTCTCAGTGTTTACTCACTAATAAAGCACGATAACGAAGGGTTATTATTTGTTGGATTGGGCGTTTCTTTTTATGTAGTTATAGTGATTATTTACCTCATTAAAGGGGGCTTTCCGTTAAAAATGTATTTTCAATACGCTTATAAAGATGAGTTTCTAAACACCATTGATACTAATGCCTATAAACATTTAAGTTTTGCATTTGTATTTTGCCTTCTTGGAGTTTTTTATAATGGCGATGAAATAGCTAGCGAGGTCTCGCATGCAACTATGGCAATATTCTACCTAGGTATCATGCTCTTGGTATATGGCGCTTCATTGCTTTGGCAAAATCGTGATTAGGAGAGGAAATGCAAAATAACATAGCAAAGTATCGAAAAGAAGCTGGGCTTTCACAGCAAGAACTTGCTGATGCTATTAACGTGTCGCGCAAAACAATAAGTACCGTAGAAACAAACCGGTTTACGCCGTCGGTAATAATTGCTCTAAAAATAGCAAAGCATTTTAATACCTCAGTCGAAAGCCTCTTTGTACTGGATGAAAATGATTGATACATGTTAAAGCATTAGTCTCATTTTATTAGCAAAAATACCGATTTAGTCACTTCAATTACAACGTATGGAGGACAGCGCTGTTGTTATTAGCGTAATTGCGCTAAAATAGACCAGCAAAAAAATATATATCTAAACCGGAGATTCTACAAGGCATGAAAAAACTGCTAATTTCACCGTCAAAAATGACGCTAGGCGAACAAGAAAATCAAATCTATCAGAACATTCTGAAGCAATCTTCAGAGTTAAGCCTTAACCTTATGGCCGTGAAAGTAGAAAACCACCCTGATGATTTTTTACCTTGGTGTTACGAATTGCTAAGTGCAAGCAGAGATCGTATGAACTACGATTTGCTAGAGCCACAGCAGTTACTAGTACTTAAGAAGCTACACGATCAGCTTATTTCAGCTATCAGCTTTTTACAGGTTAAAACTTTACGTATTGCTCCGTGGCCTGTTGTAAGTGTATTTGTAGAACAACACAAAGACGTTATTGCACTTGATGAACAGCTTCGTTTGGTAGACTACATTAAAAGCATTCGTGAACAGTCTCTTAAAGATATGATTCCTGAAGACTTACTTGCGTTTAGCGGTAAGCACATGGCATCACTTGATCCAAGCACATACAACTTTGACGTTGAATGGTTTGCATCTACAAAGAGTGCAAAGAGCTTCCATCAAATGCTTGGTGATTTACCAGGTGCTTTTGACGATGCACTAGTGAATATTCCACTTGAAGGTGATATTACTCAATACGAATATCAACAATTTGTTGCTGCTTATTCAAAAATATTCACCGACAACAACGAAAAACCAACACTTGCGCCTGCAACACGACTGCTTGCAATGCGTCGCCCTGATTTATTTACTCCGATTACAAATAATCGATTAGATGCATTATGTGGTGCCCTTGGTGTTTCTAAACTTAAAAATAGTGATTTTGAGCGTTACTGGCAAGATATCGTAAAAGGTATTCAAGCTATGTCATGGTACAAAATGGCTAAACCTAGTAATGAGTTAGAAGAACAATTGGTTGCTATTAAAGCATTAATTCCATGTTTCTTTCACTACGCTGATGCTAAAACACCAGATAACTCTAACTACATTAAACTGCTAACCAAGCCTAAACGTACTACAACTACAACAGGTAAAACTCAGCGTAGAGGTAAAGAGTCTGCAGAAATTTTAGTAGACCGTGCTCTTGCTGCTGACGATATTCCTGAACACATTCGCAGTAAACGTGATTCAATTGTGAGTGAAGTACAAAAAGGTCGCAGCGTAAACGAAACAATTAGCCTTATGCGCACTATATTCGGCTAAAACCTTCTAATTTAGCCGTACTTTTATGGTGCGGCTAGGTTAATTTATGCACCAGCAGTGTGCGCAACATCTTCCTTCATGTTATATCCCCACCCTATTCATAAAATTCAAGCTCATGTTTTTAATAAATAAAAAATAATTTTTAATAAAAAATAATGAAGCTGGCACATACAGTGCAATTATCCCGTTAGTTAAACAATAAAAAGCCGTCAGCCTAAAGGTTCCGATTACATAATAAAAACCTTGGCGAGCAAAAATCATATAACGGGAAATGGACATGCTAAAACTAAAAAAAACCATCGCTATAAGTGCTATAGCATTAATGGGCGCAACATCTTTAACGTCAACAGCCGTACATGCTGAAGTAACTGCTAATGCAGCGGCAACATCAAACTACTTATGGCGTGGTCAAGAGCAAACTGGGGGCGATGCAGCTATTTCAGGCGGTATTGATTACGCCAATGAATCGGGCTTTTATGCAGGTACTTGGGCTTCAAACGCATCGTGGGCCGATGAAATGACCTATGAGCTTGACTTATATGCAGGCTTTGGTGGCGATATTAACGAAAGTGTTAGCTACGATGTTGGTTATATTTATTACGCTTACCCAGACGCAGCTTCTGAAGCAGACGCAGATTTCTCTGAAATTTACGGTAGCATCAGTGTTGAAGGCTTTACCTTTGGTGCTTCTGTATTAGCAACATCAGCTGCAAGTGGTGATGGTACAGACTTTGGTGATTCACTTTACCTCACAGCTGACTACGGTTTTGCTGTTGGCAGTAACGGCACTGAAATGGCACTTCACTTAGGCCATTACTCTGGTGACTTTATTGGTGATGACAATATTCTAGATTACGGTGTATCAATTTCGAAAGACGGTTTTACTTTTGGTTTGTCTGATACAGATATGGATGATTCAGATATTAAAGCTTACGTTGCTTATTCTGTAGACTTTAATTTATAAGAAAGAATGTGTTACTTGCTGCAACACGAAGGGCCTTTTGGCCCTTTTCTTGTTTTTGAATAAGACCCCTCACACCTGTTAACAAACCGTTACAATTGAATGAAAACAATACATACTTTTTCCTTTATTCTATTACTTAGTCACTGGGCATTTATAACTGCCTAGCCATAAAATAGGTATAAAGGAATAATAATGAAATCACCTAACGCTTTTAGCGCCCTACTCGATATTTATATAAATCCTAGTAAAGCTTTCAATGGTATTGAACACGCCAAAGGTTGGTCATGGTTAGCATTTATATGTATTACCCTTGCTAGTATCGCTAGTGTTTATATTTTTTACTCTAGTGTTGATATGCAGTTTTTGATTAATGAGCAAGTAGCAGCATCAAGTATAGATGCAACAATTGGCGAGCAAAAAGCAATTCGTCAAAGTATAGAGCTAAATGCAGAAAACCAAATTTGGTTTGCTCTGTTTGGCAGCGTAATGGGGCTAGCTATTATGAATGCACTCATGGCACTTTATTATATGCTTGTGGCTAAACAAGATCCTGAATCAGAACATAGCTACGGAGCTTGGTATGGATTCTCTACCTGGACAATGATGCCAGTTGTTATTTCAAGCCTAGGCACAATTGCTCTTGTACTAAGTGCAAGTACAGATCAAATATCTCAACAAGCCGTATTTAGCTACGCATCTATTAACCAATTAATAATAGGACTTGAAATTGGCCATCCTTTTTATAGCTTATTAGAATCAATAAACTTATTTAGCTTTTGGAGCATTGCGCTGGGAATGATCGGCTTAAAATGCTGGACTAATTTTTCAACTAACAAAGCACTCCTATTCTCTGCACTTCCTTCAATCATTATTTTTGGTATTTGGGCAGTCATTGCAGCAATGTAACCACTAGATGGGGGTATGTATTGCCTCCGCATTACTTAATTCACGGATAGATAAAAATGAAAAAAGCAATAATCATCACACTCGCTGTAGGCGCATTTATAGCCCTAATTGTGTCAAAGCAAATTTCTGGCGATGAAAAACAAGCCGAAGTAAATATTGCTCAAGTAGAGCTAGGCGACATTGCTGACTCAATAATGGCTTCAGGTAATTTAGTTTTTAATACACAAGTGCAATTACGCTCTGAAGTGACAGGCCGAGTAGATAAAATATTTGTTCAAGAAGGCCAAGGAGTGAAACAAGGCGATATGTTAATGCGCCTTGATACAACCGCTTTTGAATCTGAAGTTACCCGTAGTAAAGCAATCCTTCGCGCCACAGAGATTGAAATTAAACATAGTAGAACACGCCTTACTAATCTAGAGCGACAACTTAAAAGACAAAAAGACTTATACGATGTCGGTTTAGGTAATCAAGAGAGCTACGAGAATATTGAAAGCGCACGCGATCTGGCTAAAATCGATATTGAATCACGAATAGAGTCGTACAACCAAGCACAAGCATCACTACAAATTGCGCAAGATCGCTTAAGTAAAAGTGTATTTAGAGCTCCAATGAGCGGCTTGCTTGCATCTGTAAATATTAAAGAAGGTGAAACCGTTATAGCCGGTACTACTAATATTATTGGTTCTGATTTGATGTTAGTAGCCGACCCAAGCGCTATTTTAGCCGAGCTACGTGTTGATGAAACCGACATTGCGAGTATTAAGCTTAACCAAAAAGCGAATATTTATGCGGCCGCATACCCCAATAAACCATTTAGCGGCACAGTAATCAATATTGGTACTTCAGCTAAAAACCAAGCAGGCTCTCAAGGTTTATCGTTTAAAGTAAAAGTATTACTCGATACTACTGAGCGCCAGCTATATGCAGGAATGAGTTGTAGAGCAGAGATCGCAACAAGCATTGCCGAAAATGGTCTAAAACTTCCAATAGAGGCAATCCAAAAAGAAGACGATAAAACATTTGTGTGGCGACTAAATAGCGATAATACAGTTAGCAAAATTGCTGTAACTGTTGGAATATCATCTGATATAGAGCAAGCAATTACTGACGGCTTAAATGAAGGCGACAACATTGTTATTGGTCCTGCGCGCCCAGTAAGTCTTCTGACTGAAGGTGATGTAGTAAAACTTAAGTCAGATGCAGACAAGGAAGAAGCCTAATGTCTGCGGTAATCAAACTTGAGCATATTAATAAACAATACAAAATGGGCTCAGAGGTATTTAAAGCACTTGATGATGTAAACGTACATATAATGCAAAACGAATACGTGGCGATTATAGGACCTTCTGGTTCAGGCAAGTCGACCTTGATGAACTTACTAGGTTGTTTAGATACACCCACCAGTGGCGAATACTACTTAAAAGACAAACTAGTAAAAAGTATGACCGAGACAGAGCTAGCTCATCAGCGTAATGAAAGTGTCGGGTTTATATTTCAAAGCTTTAATTTAATACCACGTGCAACCGCACTAGAAAATGTAATGCAGCCTCTAGTGTATCGCTTCATCCCTAGCAAACAGCGCAAGCAACAAGCCCTAGAAGCACTAAAACGGGTAGGTCTCGGTGATAAAGTTAATCATTTATCTAGCCAGCTATCGGGCGGGCAACGTCAACGGGTTGCTATTGCCCGCGCTTTAGTCACAAAACCACATATATTATTAGGAGATGAACCCACAGGTAACCTTGATAGTAAAACGACCCGCGAAATTATGGATTTGTTTGATGAGCTGCATAACGAAGGTCACACTATTATTTTAGTAACACATGAACAAGAAATTGCCGATCATTGCCAACGCGTAATTCGTTTAGTCGACGGTAAAGTGGTAAGTGATGTAACTAAAGATGAAGGAATCAAGCAGCATGTTTAAATCAGCTCTTGCGATAATGGAAGGCACTAAAGCCGCTTTTTCAGCTATTAAAGCTAATGCAATGCGCAGCGCACTGACCTGTTTGGGCATTATTATTGGTGTTGCCGCCGTAGTTACTGTAGTTGCAGTAATGCAGGGTTTTACAAAGCAAATAAATGATCAATTTGCTGATATGTCGCCAGATGTAACAACAATAAAGCCTTACACCAGTATTGAACTCGAAATGGTTGGTAAAAATGCCAAGCTTACCTACGACGATTTTTTAGCTTTAAAGTCGCGTATAAAAGAAGCTGAAACGCTAACTGCCCTAATGTTTACCTGGCGTTTTTCGGGAGGGGCTGAGTATGGAAATAAAAGCCATTCATCGCGTGTAATAGGTACTGAGCAAGACTATCAAAAAGCGTATCGTACTTACCCTGAACTTGGCCGCTTTATTCGTGCCGAAGATGATGATAAACGTAGAAGAGTCGCGTTTATTGGCCCTTCAATCAAAGAAAAGCTAAACCTTCCTGAAAACCCAGTAGGTGAATATATAAAACTAGGTGGTGAATGGTTTAGGATTATTGGTGTTGCTGAAAAACAAGGTAGCTTATTTGGTTTTGACCAAGACGATTACATTAATATTCCAATTAGTACCATGAGTGCTTTAGAAGGCGGAAGT
The DNA here is from genome assembly GCF_000498075.1 of Pseudoalteromonas sp. TAB23. Taxonomy (NCBI): domain Bacteria; kingdom Pseudomonadati; phylum Pseudomonadota; class Gammaproteobacteria; order Alteromonadales; family Pseudoalteromonadaceae; genus Pseudoalteromonas; species Pseudoalteromonas sp. TAB23. The sequence continues at coordinate 19,944 of NZ_AUTP01000212.1, read as the reverse complement.
ACACAAACTAATGTGCAAATTATGTTTAGGTTAAATGAAGGTACTAACGAAGAACAAGTGCTTGCAAAAATAACCCGTGTATTGCGCCAACTACATAAACTAAAAGAGAAAGATGAAAACGACTTTGAATTTGAAACCGCTGAAAAATCTCGTGCCCAAATAGATAAATTTACCAGCAGTGCTACTGCTATTACTGCTGGTATTGTTGGAATAAGCTTACTTGTTGGCGGTATTGGTGTTATGAATATAATGCTAGTGTCGGTAACTGAACGCACACGCGTTATTGGTACATTAAAAGCACTAGGCGCAACACCTGGTTTTATTATGCTGCAGTTTTTAGTTGAAGCCGTTGTGCTTTCACTCTTTGGTGGTTTAATAGGACTCATTATAGGATATGGCGCCGCAGGGCTTATTTCGTTTTTAGTCCCTAGTATGCCTGATGCATATATACCAGCATGGGCTGTAATACTATCGTTCGGATTTACATCAATGATTGGGATTATATTTGGTTTAGCCCCTGCTATTAAAGCAGCAAGACTAAACCCTATAGATGCACTGCGTTACGAATAACTATTTTAAATAATTATTTAGCTTTAAATGGTACCTTATTACATTGTACTTCTACTGTTTTAGGGTACCAAGCTGGGCCGATTTGATTCACAACCACCTCAGCTAAACCATTAGTAAACGATTTATACGTATGAACGCTTTGCCATTCACCTTGTGGGCAATGTGTTGTTAAATCTAACGGCTCTGATCCCTCGTACAACGCAAGTGCAAAATTATGATGCCACTGTGAGCTTTTTAGCGTTTTATTGCTTACTTTGCTCTGCATACCGTTATCAAAGTAAATATTTGTACACCCCGTTAAAATAATCAGTGTACATCCGGCTGCAAATAGTTTGATCTTCATAATGTCTCCCCTAGCACTTGCTCTTGGCACCACACTTTAATGGTATGGGGCGAGTATATTCCAAGCGTAATTAAACTCAGCGCTCCATCACTAAACGTTTGTTGTGACTGCATTTGAATAACCGGTGTATCTAAGCAAACTTGTTTTACATCTACCCGCTGCTCACCCACTAATCCCCATAAATAAAATGGGCGGCTATCCTCGTAGGTCGCTTTACTTGTAATTTTTGCGATAGCTTGTGGCTGAATAGTTACCGCAGAACAAGCACTGAGGCTTAATGCTATCGCCCCTATAATTAATGGTTTCATACTCTTCCTTATAAACTAAATACCAGTAAGGTAACTTTATAAGAGAACATAAAATATTAGCGTAAAAAGCTGTGGGGAATATGTAGAAACGCTATGAAGTTTTATACAGTTTATTACACATAAAGGCCGCATAAATGCGGCCCTTAAAGTAGTCAACTTAAGTGGTTAGTAAATAAATAGACGTTAGAATTTAGCTAAATTATTTTTACTGTCTTTGTCGACCAGCTTAATGTAAGGATCAACCCCCGCAAATAATGGTTTTTCTTTTACTTTTAGCTCAATAGTATTGGTACCAGACACTATTTGATGCTTTTGCGAGTAAATAACAAAGTCTTCAGCGAGTAAGTTTTCAGGGTCGTCGCTAAATAATGCAATATCAATTAGCTCATCGAGTGGTTGTTCGGTTTCTTCACCTTGCCCATCGGCATGCTGCTTAGTTGCTTCAACGCTCAGTGTTACCGTATAAAAACCTTCGCTATCAACATCATCTGTAACCGACACTTCTTTCATTTCAAGCTCATAAAGCGTTATATATTTAAACTGATCATCAATAAAACGTTGTTCAGCTTGTGTTGCATCTCGCTTTAAATAACTGAGTAAATCAAGTGTGGTTGGGTATGGCGTTGATTGGTATTTAAACTCATTCAAAAATGCTTTAAGTGCGGCATTTAAGCGTACTTCACCTAAACGATCATAAATCGCCATCATCGCAACTGAGCCTTTATTATAGTGAAGATACAGCTGCCCCTGCGTTTTATATAGCGGCATTTCTTCAAAGGCTTCACCTGTACGGCCCATTAAGTATTTATCTAGCTCGTACTTTAAGAATTTACGAAGCTTCTCGGCGCCAAAGCGTTTTCTTAGCACCATTAGCGCACTGTATTGCGAAAGTGTTTCAGAAATAACAGCACTGCCCTCTACATTAGCCCCCGAGACTTGATGACCCCACCATTGGTGCGCAACTTCATGTGCGGTTACATAGTAAGGTAGGTCAACTTTATTCTCATCTCTTAAGTCTGTAATAAAACCAATACTTTCAGAGTAAGGCACCGTATTGGCAAAACTTTGCGCAAACGAGCGATACTTAGGAAATTCAATAATACGTAACTGCTTATGCTGATACGGGCCAAAGGCTTGTGTGTAGTAATCTATTGAGTCTTGAACTGACTCAATCATGCGGTCAACATTCCATGCATGATCTTTGTGGTAGTACACCTCAATATTTACCCCATTATGCTCAACTTTTTTACTTTCAAGTTCAGCTGAAAGTACAGAGTAAAAGTTTATAATTGGAGCATCCATTTCATAAACAAAAGTACGGCGCCCGTCTTTTACACTCTCACTTTTTAAGTAACCTGGTGTAATAGCAAATTGCGACTCATCGGTGGTTACCGTTGCCTTATAGTTTATAAAGCCATTAGCAGGCCCAAACTCATTTTGCGTATAATAGCGGCTGTCTTCTAGTTTATGTGCGCGCTCAAGCTCAGGTAAATCGTGCTTGCGGCGCTCATACTTATCGGCAATTTGAAAATACTTTTGATAACCAAAATTTGGTAATAATTCTCCATTATTTACAAATGTACCGTTGTGCACGAGTTGAGTATCAGATCTTCTATCAACAAAACCGTCGTGTTCACGAGAAACTAAAAGCTCACCTTCGCGTACTTCATTAGGCATTAGCGGTTGTTCAAACTCAAACCATACCATGCCAAAATCGGTTAAACGCTCTACTATTTTTCCGCCCNGCTCGTTTGCGGTATTGGTAAACTTAATTTTAGCCACGGCATTTAAAGCACGCTTTTTAGGATAAATATCAATGTTTAAATCAACATCAGTTATTATAGGCAGTGGCAAGTCTTTGTATTGTGAAAACTCTTGCTCATACCTTACTTGTAGCGCTTCGTTATCATCACTTGTTACAAACTCGTTGATTACACGGGTGTTGTAATAAATGTTATAACCCGCGCCCACAAATACCAATAAACTTATAACGGCTGCAATCTGGCCTTTTAAAGACATGTTGTAACGTACTAAAGATAAACGAGTACGCAATGTTTGCGACGGGCCGCGATGCCATAAAGCAAACCCTACAATAGCTAAAAACACACTCAATGCCCCCCAATATAGGGTATACCAATGCGCGCCTTGTAAAAAATGTCCATAACCGTTTATATCTGAATACGGTACGCTACTGCTTTGGGAAAAATGATACATATGATGCTCAAACCCGTAAGCACCCATTACCATTTGAGCAATGTAATACAGAATAAATAAACCCATACCTATGTATTTATTAGGGCTAATTATTTGTAAAAAGAACGCCAATATAGCCATCATAATAAAAGGCAGTAATGTAAGGTAACCCAACCTAAATAAGTACTGGCCAAGCTCTAGGTTAAATTGCCCCTTAAACAGTTGCACTGCAATGGTAAACATCATGCCTACTAAATAAAGACCACAAACTGCAGTGATTAACGCAATAATTTTAGATACCCAAAACACACTGTTATGCACCGGGAAACTGTCAACAATATCACCCATACCACTGTGGCGTTCTCGCCAAACCAGCTCTGCGCTGTAATAAGCAATAATGATAAACATAAACAAAGCGGAGGAGTTTTGAATAATGCCCACCATGTTTTGTGTAAGCGGCCAATCTGTTGTGCCATACGCGCCAATAGGCGCAAAGAGTGGTGCGAGTAACATAGTAATACTGACACCCGCTAAAATCATAAAAGGGGCACTTAATATAACCTGCTTAAGTTCAAATAAGCTGCGCATTACTAATTGCGATTGCGTATTTACCCCTTTTGACTTGTAATTTTTAGCGCTGCTAATAAGTGCTGCTTGTTTATTTTTTACAAACGTTGAGACAGCAAATTGCTTTTTCTGTTTTTTACTTACTACGCGATTACCTAACTTTCCGAGGCCAAAAAACATCGCTAAACTTATTGCTACCCATAAAATACGGTTAATTAAAAAATCGCCCGAGAGCGTTAACACTTCGGTATTTTTATCACTTACAGTCCAGTAACGGGTTAAGTCAATTAACGAACCGAGGCCGAATGGATCTGCGTAAACAACAATATTTCTAAACGCTAAATCATCAAAATAGATACTCGCCAATTGGTAGGTTATATAAATCACTACGGCCGTTACATATACCGCCATCATGGTTTTAAAATAGACCGCCACACTATTAAAAATAGCACTGAGTACCAGTAAGCTGGGTATTGCTAAATATAAAAAAGGCGCTGCGTAATATATAAACTTATTAGGGCCTACTAGCTCACTATCAAGCCAGCCAACCAACAAGCCAAATTGAGATCCCAAAAACACGCCTAATGGCACAGTTAAAAAAACAACTAGCACAACCAAGTAAGCACCAAAAAAACGTCCTGATTGATAAGCAAGAGGGTTAACGGGCTTACTAAAAACCAGCTCATCCATTTTGCTTTCACTGTTGCGAATAGCGGAGCTGGCAACAAAGTTAACCACTAAAAACATAGCGAGTGTACAAAATGTAACGGTTAAAAGCATAATAGAGAAAGGCGAGTTCATATGAACATTCGCCCCACCTAACGGGAACTTACTACTAGAGCTTATAAAAAACGCCATAAAAAAGAAGATTAATGAGGTCACATAAAACGAAGGCTGGCGCACAAAGTAGCGCAGCTCAAACGCGAGCATATTAAAAAACATAACGCCTCCTTATGCTACTTGGCTGTTACGATGATTAAGCAGAGTAGAAAAATACACATCTTCTAGGTTTGCATTACTTGCTTCAAACCCTTGTGGGGCTTGCTCTGCTATTACATGTAAAATTGTTTTCCCTGCAAATAGGCGCTTAGAAATAACCGGTAATTGCGGTTCAAGCTCTAGCGCTTCCTCTTGGCTCATGGCTTTGCGCCAGATTTGCCCTTGGAGTTTATCGGTAAGGGCAATTGGGTTGCCCTCTAATAGTATTTTGCCGCCGGCCAGTACGGCCATGTTTGGGCAAAGCTCTGCTACATCTTCAACAATGTGGGTCGATAATATAACTACTTTTTGCTCGCCTAAGCTTACTAACAAGTTATGAAAACGATTACGTTCCTCTGGATCTAGCCCCGCTGTTGGTTCATCAACGATTAGTAAGTCGGGGTCACCTAGTAAGGCTTGTGCAATACCAAAACGCTGGCGCATACCGCCCGAAAAGCCACTTACGGCTTTTGAGCGATGTTGATATAAATTAGTGTGCGCAAGTAATCCTTCAACCGACTCTTTACGCTCTGCTTTATTATGAATCCCCTTTAAAACAGCCATATGGTCCAGTAAGTCGTAAGCACTAACACGTGGATACACACCAAAGTCTTGCGGGAGGTAACCTAAACGTTGGCGCAGAGCCTGTGGGTCTTTAAATACATCAATACCATCAAAAGTAATTGAACCTGAATCAGCCGACTGCAGTGTTGCAATGGTACGCATTAGCGATGACTTACCTGCGCCATTTGGCCCAAGCAATCCAAACATCCCTTTACCGATAGATAAATCAACACCTTGTAGTGCATGTACGCCGTTATCGTAGGTTTTAGATAACCCTGTTATTGATAGCATTTTTACTTCCTTGAATATGAGTAATTATTTTTATAATGTTTTATACCACAAGGAAAATAGGAACATAAGTTACTTGATGGTTAAATTTGTAACAACAAATAAACATAATTTAAACTCATAACACTTGCCTGCACTGTATTCACTCGGTATAAAAACCACATATACTTTTTATAAGAAGCGAAAAGCCATGCAAGATCACCAAAGCCAGCCGTTAAATGACTTTATAGAATATCCACACGACGAAATGCTAAATCGTGCTAACGAGTTTTTACAAACCAGCCAACGCCGCCATAGCATTCGCAGCTTTAGCGATCGCCCAGTACCAAAAAATATTATTGAAGCATGTATAAAAGCAGCTGGCACAGCACCTAGTGGAGCGAATCATCAGCCTTGGCATTTTGTGGCTATAAACAGTAGCGATGTAAAAAAACAAATAAGAGAAGCCGCCGAAAAGCTAGAGCGTTCTTTTTACGAAGGCAGAGCAGGTGAAGAATGGTTAGATGCGCTAAAGCCGTTAGGTACCGACGCCAATAAACCTTATTTAGAGCATGCACCTTGGCTTATAGCTGTATTTAGTCAAAAAAAGGGCGGTGTAAGCACCGATGATAAAAATACGAATTATTATGTGCATGAGTCTGTTGGTTTAGCTACCGGCTTTTTAATTCAGGCTTTGCACCGCAGTGGTTTGGCAACCCTTACTCATACTCCAAAGCCAATGAGCTTTTTAACCGACATATGTGGTCGCGATAGAGATAATGAACGCCCATACATGCTACTTATTGCAGGCTACCCAAGTGATGATGCAACAATACCGGCTCATGCACTGGATAAAAAATCACTCGATGAAATAGCTACGTTTATTTAGTATCTTCTTGTCGGCAAAACCACTCATATAGCAAAGCAATGATCGGCTCAACTTTTGGATCGGTCAATGAGTAATAAATAGTGTGCCCTTCTCTGCGAGTAGCAACCATATCTGCCTTGCGTAAACTTGCTAAATGCTGAGATAACGCTGACTGTGCTAAAGGTACATTTTTATTTAGCTCACCTACACTTTGCTCACCTTGTAATAAACTACATAAAATCATTAAGCGATTTTTGTTAGCCATTAATTTTAAAAACTGTTCGGCTTGCTCTGCGTTGACAGCTAGTTGTTCAATATTCATTTTATTATTTCTCTTTTTGATACCTTTTTAAGTATAGACTTTTACATTAGTAAGTTCTAATATAATTAACATTAGGTTTTACTAATATAAGATGGCCATGAAACTAGCGATGCCATTTTATTAATCGGCGGAAGTGCTGTAGCAGTATCCGCACTATTAAGTTACTTTATATAAAGTAACTTTCAGTTTTTAACGTTATTTATAAGTATTAACTCAATTCAACCTACTTATACCAAGTAGCACCTATTAATGTCTTTTTTAAGAAAAAGAGGATTTACAAACTAATGCTTACATCAATCCCTGACTTACTAAAAATTATCACACCTAACCAACGCCGTATTGACGCAGCGCAAGCAAAACTCGAGCTTGAACAAAATAAAGGTTTACTTATTGATGTGCGAGAACCTGCAGAGCACGCGACAAAATCGGCTGCCGGCGCTATAAATATTCCGCGTGGATTACTCGAGATGAAACTAATGGAAATAGAAAAAGACGCAGCTCGCCCTATTTACGTGCACTGCGCAAGTGGTGCACGCGCAACGTTGGGAGCAGAAGCATTAACGCGTGTTGGTTATGAAAACGTAACCGTTATTACCTGTGACGCAAATCAAGTTTGTAGCGTATTTTAAGTATCTACTAAGTACTTATAATTATGCGCCTAACAAAGGTAGGTGTTTAACGCTGTGATAAGTCAGTGCTAATTTAATACACGCTTTAAGTGGGTACTCTGGTAATGGCTTTTCACTATTTAACACTATTGCTCTATTTCCTTCAAAGGTAAGATTATGAGAGTACAACTCTCTAAATGTGCTTACTAGCTTTGATTGGCAATGAAAAAACAAATAACACGATGAGCCCTTAAAGCCTACGCGAATGGGGCTACCATTTATTGTGTTATAACTTGGCTCTCCCCACTTTAAAGACTCTTCAACAGCTCCTAAGTTTTGCTCTTGTGCTACGGTATAAATTAGCTCTCGTAATTGTATAAGCTTACTTTTAGCTGCCTCAGGATGATTATTAAATATATTTTTTATTTCCGTATTCATATAAACATCCTTATAAGCGCTCTACCTATACTTAAAGGTAAATTACTTTTGTTGTTTTTCATCAAGTAAAACAAGTAGCATTTGTTCTATATTTTTTACACTATAAGTAAGTGCTCTCAGTAGCTCTTTCTCACTTTGCTCTGTTGCCTGCTGCGACGTTTTACCTTGATTAGCCAATACATCTTTTTGCTCAAGTATCGCCTCTCTAAACTCACTCGCATTAACCACACCAAGCAAAGACACTAAAGCACCATTTCCTGACTGCCCTGCCGTTTCAAAGCTTAAACGATATAATCCAAAAATTCGCATGAGCGGCCCTTGGCTTAATCCTACATCTGTTATTTTTTCAAGCGGAATAGATTTTTCTTCTTTAAATAATATGCCACGTTTAACAACTAGTTTTTGTGGTAATAAGTCAGCCGACATAGCTGCGAGTATTCGTCCGCCCACCAGCCATACAATCGCTAAAACAATAGGTAACAACGGAATAGTCACCAGCGCTAGTACACTAAAAAAAGCGGCCATTAGCATCCAGTATTGCTGCACTTTCGGGTCGAAAGATGCACTTTTTAAAATATGTTTTGTCATTGTTTTAATCCTTTATCTATATAACTAAAAATACACTCTGCAAGCTTCAATAACCTCTACTCAATCTTACAAACTAATAACGACTTTTATAGCAAGGGCAATAAACACAACACCCAGTATTTTATCAAGCCATGGGTTCTGCTTAGTAAAACCAAAGCGATTTTTTGAAACCTCAGTAAGTACTGCAACTAGTAAATACCAACCTGTATCAATTACAAACACGGTTAAGCACATAATAATGCCAATGCTTAAAGTGAGATTTTGCGGGTCAATAAACTGTGAGAACAAGGCTAAAAAGAAAATAGCGAGCTTGGGGTTCAAAAAGGCAATGGCAAAGCCATCTTGTAATGCTTTAACTGCACTTATCTCACTTTTTTGTACTTGCAGTTCGTCATTATTGGGTTTTGCTAATAGTATTTTTAAACCTAAATAGGCTAAATACCCAGCGCCTAAATATACAAGTACTTGGTATACCGTTGGAAACTGAGCCATCAATGTCCCCAAACCAAGTAACGAAGCTGCCGCATAAAGCCCAACACCCACGCCATGGCTAAGTGCAGCAAGCATACCGTTTTTCATTCCGCCACTCATTGTATGCTTTAGTACAACTGCAAGGCTTGGGCCTGGCGACATTGCACCCATCATGCATACAACTACTAAACTAAACCACGCTGCTAATGTCATTCTTATCCTTATAGTTCATCGTTTTCTATTAATAATATATAGGCCGTTACTTGGCCTTGAAAAGCAGTCGCGGTATTTATACTTATTACTTTCCAACCTTCTTGATTTAAGTGGTATATGCGCTCATTCAAAGCATCTACATCAATGCCGTTACTAAAAAAACCACGCTTTTTAAATTCTACTATTTTTTGCATTGTTTGTTATCCATTTTATAAGCGGTAGTCAAAGTCGTAATAGTGAATGCCCTGCTCAATGCGTATTTTCATACTGCCAGTTAATCCTTTTAGCTCATTTGAGCCTGAATCAGGAACAACATTTAAAATAAGACTGTCTTGTCCTTTATTCATAGTGCCAAAGTGTTGCAGTACAAAACTGCCCTGCTTACCTTCAAGCTCACCTATCACTTGCTCTATTGCCACGTAACCCGCACTGCCTTGGGTTGGCGTCATTGCACTAAGCATCTCGCCTTGGCTTGTAGCATTTAAGTCACCTTTAAATGTTTTATCAACCGACATGCGTCCTAAGTTAATACCTTGCTGCCCTTTGGCATAACCTTCAATAGGCGCTAAAGCCACTGTAAATTCACCGCTTATTATTTTTGTTGTCATAACAATTCCTTATTGATGATATTTAATACTATTGATTTTTAATCCGATGATGCCATATCTATACCTCAACCTTTAAAAAGAATCCACTATGTCAAAAAACACCTCTGCATCCGAAAAAGCTGCTTTTAGCAGCCTATTACCTGTTTTTGCTTTTATAAAACCTTACAAATGGATGGTAGTAGCTGCGCTAGCTGCACTGTTAGTGACTGCGGGTGTTAATTTGTCGTTGGGGCAAGGTGTTAAGTTTGTTATTGATCATGGGTTTATTGCAGGCTCTAAAGATCAATTACAGCAAGCTGTACTGGTACTCATTGGCTTAATCAGCTTATTAGCGATCGGTACCTTTAGCCGTTTTTATTTAATGTCGTGGATTGGCGAACGAGTCAGTAACGATATTCGAAAAGCCGTGTTTAATCGTATTGTTACGCTACACCCTAGCTACTTTGAAGAAAACCGCAGTGGCGAACTTATGTCGCGTTTAACCACCGACACCACATTACTGCAATCAATTATCGGCTCATCATTTTCTATGGCACTGCGCAGTGTACTTATGTTGATTGGTGGCTTAGCTATGCTGTTGTTTACTAATTTAAAACTTACTTTAGTGGTTGTAGCCTGTGTACCGCTGGTACTTGTTCCTATGATGATATTTGGTCGCAAGGTACGTAAACTAGCAAGCTCTAGCCAAGATGCCATTGCCGACATAAGTACCTATGCCGGAGAAATCATACAAAATATTAAAGTAGTACAAAGCTATAGCCACGAAGCACAAGAGCAGCATGCCTTTGCGCTTGAGACCGAAAAAGCCTTTAACGTGGCTAAAAAACGCATTAAGCAACGTTCATTTTTAATAGCTGTAGTGATTTTTTTAACCTTTAGTGCCATTAGCGCTATGCTATGGGTAGGTGGCAACGATGTACTTGCAGGTACTATGACCGGCGGCGAGTTAGGTGCATTTGTATTTTACGCTATTATGGTGGCAATGTCGGTGGCAACTGTTGCTGAAGTATATGGCGAACTACAACGTGCAGCTGGTGCTGCGGCAAGGTTACTTGAGTTACTTGCTGTTAAAAGTGAGATAGAAAACCCACTAGTTCCACAAGACGATAGCTTACTGCAAGATAGTAATAGCCCTGCTATTACGCTTGAAAATATAAGCTTTAACTACCCCTCTCGCCCAGACGTAAGCGCGCTTAATAAAATAAGCCTAAATATAAATCAAGGCCAAACCGTGGCAATTGTTGGCCCTTCTGGCGCAGGTAAAACAACGTTATTTGAATTGCTACAACGTTTTTACGATCCGGCTAGCGGAGCTATTAAGTTTAAAGATGTAAACATTAAAGATTTATCGCTTAATACTCTGCGTAATAAAATGGGCATGGTAGCGCAAAACCCTATTTTATTTAGCTCCGACGTAATGCATAACATCCGCTACGGCAACCCAAGTGCAACCGATGAGCAAGTATATGCCGCAGCAAAGTATGCGCATGCCGATGAATTTATCAAACAGTTACCGCAAGGTTATAACAGCTTTTTAGGTGAGCAGGGTGTGAGGTTATCGGGTGGGCAAAAGCAGCGTATTGTGCTTGCACGTGCCATATTAAAAGACCCTGAAATACTTCTTCTTGATGAAGCCACCAGCGCGCTGGATGCGCAAAGCGAACACCATGTACAAGCTGCACTTGAGCATTTAATGCAAAACAGAACAACGTTAATAATTGCCCATAGGCTGGCAACGGTAATACATGCCGATGTAATTGTAGTGATGGAAAATGGGGAAATCATAGCAACGGGTACTCACCAAGAGTTGTTAGCAAGTAACCCGTTGTATCAAAAACTGTGTGAATTACAGTTTAATAAGGATTAGGGTCTGTTGACCTTTCAAGGTTAAATTTGCAAGGTTCAAGAACCCTAACCTTCGGTATTTGGCACTATCTGAATTTCTACGCGACGGTTTTGAGCGCGGCCATTTGCACTATCATTAGTTGCAATTGGGCGTGTTTCGCCATAGCCCATAGTGCTAACACGTGTAGCCATAATTTGTTGGTTCACTAAGTAGTCTTTCACACTTTGTGCGCGTTCACGCGATAGGTTCATGTTGAAGCTATCTTTACCCGTACTGTCAGTATGCCCTTGCACACTAAGGTAGGTTTTTTCGTACTTGTTCATTACTTTAGCAATCGCATCTAACGTATCGTTAAAGCCTGATGAAATATAAGATTGAGCAGTCGCAAACGTAATATTTGATGGCATTACTAAACGTAAGTTATCGCCTTCACGCACTACTTCAACACCTGAACCCGCTAACTCATCACGAAATGCTTCTTCTTGCTTATCCATGTAGTCGCCAACAGCAGCGCCCGCCAATGCACCAATAGCTGCACCAATAAAAATACGTTTATCTTTATGATTACCCGTAGCCTTACCTAATACACCTCCGGCTGCGGCGCCNATAGCGGCTCCTTTACCTGTGTTATTCATTTCACAACCAGAAAGTAATACAGCTACTACGGTTACGCTTAAAAGTGATTTAGTTAAAGTCATGGTGATACCCTATTCATTAAGAATTTAGCAAGAGTATGCAAATACATGTATGAACAAACTATGAAGAGAGTGTTAAAAGCAGCGCATCTTGCTTGATTGTTAAACAGACCTCAAACTAATGTGCCGTTTTAATAAAAATGTCATACTACGCTGTGACAATTTAATGAATTTTACAAAGGATATTGGCGCAATGTTAATTGCTATTTTTAGACAGTTTTTTTTATTAGGGTGTATGAGCTTTGGCGGCCCTGCTGCGCACTTAGGTTATTTTAAACGCCACTTTGTAGACTCGTTAAATTGGTTAACTAACACCCGTTACGCACAACTTATTAGTTTAAGCCAAGCACTGCCTGGGCCAGGCTCTAGCCAAGTTAGTTTCGCTATTGGTGTTGAGCGTGCTGGAGTACTGGGTGGTATAGCTGCTTTTGTAGGTTTTACTCTGCCTTCGTTTTTAATAATGGTGCTACTTGCGGTTAGTGCTCATCAGTTTGACGCTGTTTACTTTGCTATTATTGCAGGCTTAAAGTTATTTGCCGTTGTTATAGTTGCTGATGCAACACTTAGTATGGCTAAAAGCTTTTGTACAAGTGCTGCGCTTAAGTTACTTGCGGTAATGAGTACACTTGCTTTGGTGTTATTTCCAATGATGGGAACTCAAATCGCTATTTTAATAACCGCTGCAACAGTAGGTGCTATATGGCCTTTATTAAAACTGGGTACAGCCACAGAAAATGTTGGCAGTACAAAAAGTAATATTAATTGGATTGCTCTGGGGTTATTTGCGCTTCTACTTGGTGTTAGCTTTATTCCGCTTGGTCAAGAGTTTGCTTTATTTTCGCCTTTTTACCAAGCAGGTGCAATGGTGTTTGGTGGTGGTCACGTAGTACTACCAGTACTTCAAGCCGGCGTACCAGCATTGAGTGATGATCAATTTTTAAGTGCTTACGCCAGTGCACAGGCAGTGCCAGGACCTATGTTTACTATTGCTACTTACTTAGGCGCACAACTTACCACTGAGCAACCATTAGTAGGTGCTTTTATAGCTACACTGCTTATATTTATGCCTGGTTTTTTACTTATACTGGCGTTTCAGAAGAGTTGGATTAACTTGGCAAACAAACCACGCTTTGCAAGTTCAATAGCTGCACTTAATGCAGTAGTAGTTGGTTTTTTAGCGGCTGCACTGTATTCGCCAATTTGGACATCAGCGGTGCATAATCTTTGGCAAGTTGCGTTAGTAATAATTGCATTTGCATGGCTGCGATTTAAAAAGCCACCTATTTGGTGGCTCTTAGCTTTATTTATTGCTGTGGGTCTTTTGCAACACTATTTGCCATCACTCTAAATGTTGGCTTATCTGTTTGTTGCTCACTCGGTGGGCTTAATTGCCCGCTTACACTTTGATATGCCCTAAGACCAAACACCGGTAACACCGCAAGCAAATGGTCCATTATCTCGGCCTGTAAGTGCTCGTACGAAATCCAGCGTTTATCTTCACTAAAGCAATAAAACTCAATAGGTAAACCATGGTTTAGTGGTTGTAGCTCTCGTACCATTAACGTAAGCGACGTATTAATTTTACTGTGCTGTTTTAAATAGCCTTCCGCATAACGGCGAAACAGCCCTAAATTAGAAACCTGAGCGGGTAATGTCGTCACTCGAATATAGTCGTGCAACGGAATAGCCGCATCAATTTGTTTTCTAAACTCATCACCCACTAAACAAATGCTGTGCATATCAATATTGAGTGAGCGTTTAATACGTCTACCGCCCGACTCTTGCATGCCGCGCCAGTTTTTAAACGAACCCGCAACTAGCATATAAGTTGGAATAGTTGTTATGGTGTTATCCCAATTACGTACCTTTACAGTATTTAAACCCAAATCAATTACTTCGCCATCGGCGCCGTAATTTTCTACTTGAATCCAATCACCATAGGTTACTAGGCGATTTGCTGCTATTTGAATACTGGCTACAAAGCCTAAAATAGTGTCTTTAAATACTAATAACGTAACGGCAGCAATAGCACCAAAGCCAGAGAGAATATAAGTAGGTGACTTCTCAAGAAAAATGCTCACAATTAAAATTGCACACACAATAAAGGTTATTAGCTTAACAACCTGAATTAAGCCCTGAATAGGGACTTCGCGTGCAAACTCTAACTGGTTATAAATAGTACCCGCAATGCTCACAATACTACTAAAAATAAAACCAGCATAAATAATAAGCAAAGCTTGTCCTATTGTTTTTAGTATTTCTCCTGCAATTTCATTAACTGGGTATACGCTATCAAACGTAGCTAAAAACAATACGCAGCACAGCATTCCGGCAATACGTTTATTTAGCTTATTAAGCATAGGAGAAAGCGCACCAATTCGCTCAGGAGAAAGCCTCGTCACTATTTTTTGAATGCCAGGTAACATTAATCTACGAGTAAATAAGTAAACAATTAATAAAGAAAATATCCCTATTGAGACTGCGGTAATTGAGCTAAGAAAATCCGCGTCGGGTACTTTTTCAAACCAAGGAGCAATTAATTCCTGAAGATGGGTGTTGGTCATAGTGTTTCAATTTCCTTACTGATTTGTGGTTCAGGTAAATCTTGTTGAGCATAAATGTCGGCAAGCTGCTGATCTTTAGCAACCCATAGCTCATTCACATAATGTTGAAAATTTGCTTTAAATACGTCATCGCTTTGATAGCTGCCCTGCATATTGTCATTAATGGGCGTTACGTCTATTGAAACATAAATAGAATCTAGCTCACCTTTTAGCAAGTTACGACAAACGTGATCTGTCTTACCGCTATATACTAAACTTGTATTAAGCATGGCATCAAATTGATCGGCTAATACTTCAAGCGCAAAAGCAATGCCGCCCGCTTTGGGCTTTAATAAATGTTTAAAAGGACTTTGTTGCAGATTATGTTTGGCTGGCGTATAGCGTGTACCTTCAACAAAATTAATGATGGTAGTAGGATGATGACGAAAATTACGACAACTACGCTTCGTGCGCTCTACATCCAACCCTTTCAACTTTGGATTTTTAGCTAATTGCGCTTTGCTTACCCGTTTCATAAACGGCATACCCATAGCCCACGCACCAGTGCCAATAAAAGGCATGTACTTTAACCCGTCTTTTAAAAAGAACTTAGGGGCAGGCAATGCATGTAATGAGCTAAGTACAGTTATATCTAACCAACTCGCGTGGTTACAAATAAGTAAATACCAACTTTTTGAGTTTAAGTCGCCACTTATATCAACCACAATGTTAGGGCAACCTAACCAAAGCCCTAAACGGTTGCCGTTACACCAACCTCGGTAAGCGCTGTGTAATATAGAGTTAACCACAGGCAAAGGCAGTAATAACTTAATAAGGCCCAGTACAAATACTAGCGAGCCAAAAAGTATCATGTTAGAAAACAATACGCAGCCTACAATTAAGCCGTTAAGCCAATTTGGTAACCACTTTTTTAGCATAACTGTAAGCTCATATTTTTACCTTTTACTTATGGTTTTTTTCGAGCGATTGTAGTGTTTGCTCTTTGTTTTCCCATAAGCGGTTTAACTCGCTTTGAAAGCGAACTCTAAATTCAGAATCACCTGTGTAGTCACCAATAAGCTCTTCGCTTACCGGCCTTACTTCCACGTGTACGTTGATATTTTTTACCTTACCACCAGCAAAATCCATAAAAGTAGGAATACCATTTGGGTACTGAATGGTAACGTTAACCACTTTAGTAATTTGCTCGCCCATTGCTTGCATTACAAAAGCAATACCGCCCGCTTTTGGTTTTAATAAATGTGGGAACGGGCTATTTTGGCGCTCATGCTTTTGCGTAGTAAAACGAGTGCCTTCTACAAAGTTAACCACACTTACTGGCATCTCTTTAAATTTTTCGCAGGCTTTACGTGTGGTTTCTAAATCTTTGCCACGCAGCTTTGGATTCTTTTTTAATTGGCTTTTACTCGTGCGAGTCATAAACGGAAAATCAAGCGCCCACCAACATAAACCTAAAATAGGCACGTAAATAAGCTCTTTTTTCAAAAAGAAGTTTAAAAATGGAATTTTACGATTAAACACGCGCTGTAATACTAAAATATCGACCCAGCTTTGGTGGTTTGCTATTACTAGGTACCAATCTTTTAGTTTAAGGTCTTCAAGGCCAGTTACATTAAGTTTAGTTGGCGTGAATAACGCTTGATTTAAGCTATTAAAGGTAACCCAAATAGTTGCAAATTGCTTAGCTGCCCAGCTCATAAGCTTTTGCAGAGGCTTAATAGGGATAAGCTTTATAAGCCCACAAACAAAAATAGGCACAAACCAAAAAAGTGTGTTTATTGTGTAAAAAATAATACTAAATACACTGCGAATAACTGACATTACTTCCATTCCTTTAAACATTGCGCAGCCACTAATACTGCGCTTTCAGTTGCTTACAAATTAATCTTCAAAATAGGTATAGCCTTCAAGGCCTGCATTAAGCTCAGCTAAATAACCTTCTTTACACTGCGTCGATACATCAAGTTTATTAACTTGGTACGCAAAGTTGTCAGCTAAAATGGCGCTATCATAGTCAACAAACTTTAATACATCCTTAACGCTATCACCTTTTATGGCATTGGTTAACACGTAGCCATCGTCGTTAAGCTCTACGTGCACCGAATCAGTGTCACCAAATAGGTTATGTAAATCACCTAAAATCTCTTGATACGCGCCTACCATAAACATAGCGATGTGGTATTGCTCGCCATGCTTATATTCTGGTATTGGTAGGCTGGTTTCGATACCAGCGCCTTCAACGTATTCACGAATCTGCCCGTCAGAATCGCAGGTAATATCTTGAATAATCGCGCGCTGAGTCAGTGGCTGAGTTAAGTTTTCGATTGGCATCACCGGAAACAACTGCTGAATACCCCATACATCAGGCAACGACTGAAATAATGAAAAGTTAACAAAGAGTTTATCAGCAAGCTTTTCGTTTAAATCGTCGAGTACTTCACGGTGCGCGCGCGCATTATTACTAAGCGATGCACGTACACGATGTAAAATAGTAAAGTAAAGCTGCTCTATTTTCGCCCACTCTAGCATGCTTACTAAGCCATGCACGTACTGATCGTGCGCTTCGCTAAATAAGTGCATAGCGTCGTGATAAATCTCTAATGCCATACGCGGGTTTAAACGCTGTAAACACTGCCACATTTCATCAAGCACTAAAGCGCTATTTTCAAGCGGTGGCTCTGGATTTAAATGATTAGGCGCTTTTTCTACGTCTATAACATCGGTAATTAATACCGCATGGTGAGCGGTTAAAGCGCGCCCCGATTCGGTGATAATGGCCGGATGCGTAAGGTTATGCTGATCGCACACTTCTGCAAATGCATTCACTACATTACGCGCGTACTCTTCTACGGTGTAGTTCATTGAACACGCACTGCGTGAGCCAGAACCCTCGTAATCAACGCCTAAGCCGCCACCCACATCAACGGTATTTAACGGTACGTTTAATTGTGTAAGCTCAGCAAAGTGGCGTGCACATTCACGTAAAGCACGGTGAATATCACGAATGTTGGCAATTTGAGAACCAATATGAAAATGCACCATTTGCATTAAGTGCAGCTTATTATGCTTTTTAAGCACTTCAACAGCACTTAGTACTTGGCCTGCTGTTAAACCAAACTTGCCTTTTTCGCCGCCCGTGTTTTGCCACTTGCCTTTGCCTACTGAGTTTAGGCGAATGCGAATACCAATAGCCGGTTCAATACCTAGGTTGTCTATCTCTTCAAGTAGTGTGGTCAGTTCTGAAAGCTTTTCTACCACAATTTTTACGCTGTGGCCCATTGCTTGGCCAATACACGCTAGGCGTAAAAACTCACTGTCTTTATAGCCGTTACACACTATTGTAATTGGCTCTTTTGCTACACCCAAAATAGCCATAAGTTCTGGCTTTGAGCCGGCTTCTAGGCCAACAAGTCCGCTTGGATGCGCTAATAGTTTACTTACTACAGAACGTTGCTGATTTACTTTTATTGGGTAAACACAGGTGTATTTACCGTTATATTCACGATTTGCTCGCGCTTGCGTAAACGCGTTAGTAAGGGTGTCTACACGATTTTTTAAAATATCAGTAAAGCGTACTAAAACCGGCAACGTTAAACCTTGTTGCTTAAACTGCTCAGTTAATTGCGTTAAAGAAATGGCCGGTTTTGTTTGGTCGCCATCTGGGTAAGCCACCAGTTCGCCTTGTGCGTTAATATCAAAATAACCATCACTCCAATGAGCAACGTTATAAGTGGCGCGTGCTGTTTCTAAACCCCAGGTCATGGCAACTCTTCTTTAGTCAATTAGGTATAAAGGCGCATTTTAATACGTCACTATCCACTAGGCTAACAAAAATTGAACTTTCACTCACTCCTAACTAACTTTATTCGTCAAATCAGTTAAAATGTCATTGAGCAAAACGCCAAGCACTGGCAGAATTGCCCCTTTTTCATACTCAACCTAAAAAGTGTAATAGTAACTATGGCAAATTTAGATCAAAGTAAGTGGTTTACTGAAATTAGCGACCGCGATGGCAGCGCATTTTCATTACGTATTAATAAAAAGTTAGATGAAAAACAGTCTCCTTTTCAAAAGGTAGAAATGTTTGAAACCACAGACTTTGGTAATTTAATGATCATCGACGGGTGTACTATGGTAACAACCCGCGAAAACTTCTTTTATCATGAGATGATCAGCCACCCTGCACTTTTAGCGCATCCAAACCCTAAAAACGTCGTTATTATTGGCGGCGGCGACTGCGGTACTTTACGCGAAGTATTAAAACACCCAGGCGTAGAAACTGTAACGCAAATAGATATCGACGAAGTAGTAACGCAAATGTCGTTAAAATACTTCCCAGAGCTTTGTGAATCTAATAACGACGCCCGTGCAACTGTTATGTTTGACGACGGTATTAAATACATGCGCGAAGCCGCTGGCGAATCTATCGACGTAGTGATTGTTGATGGCACAGATCCGGTAGGTCCAGGTGAGGGTTTATTTAACCATGCGTTTTACACAAGCTGTTTAGATGCACTGCGCCCAGGTGGTATTTTAGTACAACAAAGTGAATCGCCACTTATGCACATGCCATTATTAGTTGAAATGCGCGAAGCAATGCTAAGCGTAGGCTTTAAGGATTTACAAACACTGCCATTCCCACAACCAATTTACCCAAGCGGTTTATGGTCAGTAACACTTGCGCGTAAATCACAAGCATTTGACGGTTTTAGAGAAGATGCAGCTGCAAATATTGCACAGCATAGCGAATACTATAACAACGGTATTCACCATGGTGCACTCGCTACACCTAACTACATGAAACGCGCATTCGATAAAAAATAATACCAATCTGCTTATATATAGGGTCTATTTAACGTTAAGAAAATTACGCTAGAACTAGGCAAAAATTTTTGTATCTAGTTGTTCTAAATAAAAAATTTTTAACGACGTT